>CADAGC010000032.1 GCA_902787365.1 uncultured Ruminococcus sp.
TTCGCCTTGAAATATGCGGTTGTACCGATAAAGCGTTAAAGGACGCCGTTTGCAGGCTGCTCCGCACGGGCGATGATATAACCTTTGAGAGAGTTTCGCCGCTTGATTTTGACTTTGCAGGCGATTTGAGAGACAGGTTCAAGGATAAGCCGTCGCTTTTCTATAATAAGCAGACGCCCTGCTGCTCACCTATCGTTGACCGTGAAAAGTCTATGATTTCGCAGATAGAAAAGCGTGATATCCTGCTTTTCTACCCCTATGAGGATATCTCGGATTTTGTAAGGCTTCTTGATGAGGCTGCGGCTGATAAACGTGTAAAGCGCATAAGCATAACCCTTTACCGTGCGGCACACGATTCAAAGATAATAGACGCACTTTGCGACGCCGCAAAGAATGGCAAGGATGTGCTTGCACTTGTGGAGCTTCGGGCACGCTTTGATGAAGAGAACAATATCATCAAGGCCGAAGAGCTTACAGCAGCAGGCTGTCGGGTAATATTCGGGCTGCCCGGAATAAAAGTTCACTCAAAGCTATGCCTTATTGAGTATAATGACGGCGAGCAGACAAAGTATATCACGCAGGTGGGAACAGGCAACTACAACGAGAAGACCTCACGCCTTTACACTGACCTGTCGCTTATGACATCTGCGCCCGATATAGCAGCTGATGCAGTAGAAACATTTAAAAAGCTCGAAGAGGGCAGGCTTGTCGAGAGTGCCGATACCCTTATGATATCGCCCCTTTGCCTTAAGAGCAGGATAATTGATATGATGGACGCCGAGATAACCGCTGCCCGTGCAGGCGGTGAGGGCTATATCGGCGCTAAGATAAACTCGCTTACCGACAGCAAGGTTATAAAGAAGCTTGTCGAGTGCTCGCAGGCGGGCGTAAAGGTCGAGCTTGTGGTAAGAGGCATATGCTGCCTTGTGCCTGGTATCGAGGGCAAGACCGATAATATAAGGGTCATTTCCATTGTCGGCAGGTATCTTGAACACGCAAGGATCTATATATTCGGCAATTCATCACGCAGAAAGGTCTTTATATCCTCTGCTGATTTTATGACAAGAAACCTCTCACGCAGAGTTGAAGCCGCTGCCCCGATAAGAGACGAAGAGCTAAGAGAAAGGGTAGTTGAGTATTTCAAGACCGAGCTTGCCGATAAGGTAAGAGGCCGTGTTCTCTGCGCCGACGGAATCTATAGGCGTGAGCAGTATGACGAGGGCGAAAAAGACAGCCAGCAGGTGCTTTATGAGCTTGCTGTTGAAAACGAGCACGGCGGCGTTAAGAGCGAGCCTGCTGTTAAAGAAACTGCAAAACCAGAGCCTGTATCTGCGCCCGAAGAAAAGCAGCCCGAGTCTATGCCCGAACCGATAAAGGCAGAGCCTGCACCCGAGCCGATACCAAAGCCCGAGCCTGCGGCAGAGCAGCCTATAGTTGTTCAAGCCCCGCCCGAGCCTAAGAAAAGAGGCTTCTTTGCGTGGCTGAGGTCAATACTATCCAGATAATAAAACGGGACTGAGCGTTTAGGCTCGTCCCGTTTGATATTACTCTTTTCCCGAAAGCTCCTCACGAAGCTTTGCTATCATCTGCTGTGAAAGCTCTTCAAGGTCGGCGTTTATAACAGCCTTTTTCTGTGTGGCCTGCGCTTTTTGCTTATCCTTTGCTTCACGGCGCTGGGCAACTGCGTTGTCGTGCTCTGTTAGCTGCTTTTCTGTGATAAGGCCTATAAGCGACATATTATCCGTGCTGCCGTTTCGGGCAGCCATTTTGAGTATCATTTTTATCTTGTCATCAAATACCATATCCATTGACAGGATTATCTGCATCTCATCAATGCTCACAAAATCGCTTATCCCGTCTGAACAGATGATTATGATGTCGGTATTGCTTTCATCACCTATGCTTGTGACAAGCGGCACATACTGCGGCTTCGGCGGCTGGTTTATGCTGCCGAGTGATGATATTATTGCCGAGCGCATCTGCGGTGCAAGCTCGTCAAATTCATTTATCGCCCCGTCATCATACAAAAACTGTGCAAGCGACTGGTCGGTGGATATCTGCCGTATGTCGCCGTCGGTATAGCGGTACATTCTGCTGTCGCCTATGTTTACGCATAAAGCGTTTGAGTTTTCGTCAATAAACAGCCCGCAGAGGGTGGTCTGCATATTTATGGCGTTTTCAAGCCTTACTCCACGCTGCTTTATGCGGTTGTGTATAATGCCTATGGTCTTGTCAATATCTGTCTGTGATGAGTATGAGATGAGCGACAGTTCCCTTAAGCATTGGTCTGAGGCTATCTCTCCTGCGTTTTCGCCGCCTACTCCGTCACATACTGCTGTGATCAGCGGCTCATATGCAACTTGGGAGCATGAGCCCTCTCTGTGTACCTCATGGTCTATAAGTATGCTGTCTTCATTGGTCTCACGGTAGTTTCCACGGTCTGTGATGCCAAAAATATAATAGCTTTTCAAATCCCTTTGTTACCTTTCATAATGATTGGAGTTTTTTGATATGTTTGGTTTGTTTAAAAAGAAAGCCCCCGAGGAGACTGCTCTTGAAAAGCGCCTGCGAGAGCTTAAGCTGCGTAAGATCAGCTATGTTGATACAGATTTTGATGAATTTACCCGCCTTATACGCTCTGACGTCAAGGCCTGGCTCAAGCTCAAGCCTGTCAACTACTACGCCACAAAGCGGGAATATATAATGGGCAGCGTCTACACTACGCCCGATTACAGCGAGAATTACGTAAGCTTCGAGCGCTATGAGCAGGAAAGGCGCACTCACAAAAGTGAGATATACGCTGTAGATTTCGAGCTTCTCTCAAAGGCACTCGCCAAGGTGGGAATCATCATCACACGTCCTGAGGAAGAGGTGCGGTAGTATCTTCTTCCGCCGTTACTTCTTCGGCTTCTTGCTGCTGTTCACCCTCGGCTAAAGCCTTTTGTGCAGCGATCTTGGCATCGTGCTTTTTGAAAGCGTTCATAACTACCTTATCCATTATAATGCCTGAAAGTACGCCTATCATCGCACCTGCCAAAACATCGGTGGGGTAGTGAACGTAAAAATAAAGCCTTGAAAATGCGGATATTGCCGATGCTGTAAGGGCTATTATGCCGTATTTTAGGTTGTGTTTTGCGATAACTGTCGAAACAACAAAGCCTGCCGCTGAATGTCCCGAGGGGAATGAGTAACCGCTCGGCAGCGAGATTATAGTATCTATTGCCCTGCTGGTGTTTGCTATGCAGGGTCTTGTTCTTTTGACTAACGGCTTGATCGTCAGATTGACGCATATGAACTCAACAAGGAATGCCGCCGCTGTACTTAAGCCTATTCTTCTTGTTTTGGGAACTATTATAAGCACAAGTGTCAGCAGTATCCAGAAAATACCCGCCTCACCCAAAAGCGTAAAAAAGTGCATTATGTAATCAAGAACAGGACATCTTATCTCATATATCGCATCGAGAATATCAAATTCCGAAAGTAAATAATTCAAGTTTTTCACTCCATTTAGTATTTTTTTAATTATACCATATCTTTAACAATTTTGCAATAATAATATAAACACAAGTTACTAATTGTTTGTTATAATTATTTGGCAATATCTTATAAAAAGGAGGGCTGCTTTTTGTTCAGACTGGCGAGATTTTTAAAGCATTATAAGGCGCAGAGCGTTTTCGGGCCGCTTTTCAAGCTGACCGAAGCGGTGTTTGAGCTGCTCGTTCCCGTTGTTATGGCAAGAATGATAGACGTCGGCGTTAAAAACGGCGATAAGGCGTATATCTACCACAGCGGCATTATCCTTGTTATCCTCGGAATTCTCGGGCTTACGGCGTCGCTTACAGCCCAGTATTTCGCCGCACGAGCATCTACAGGCTTTGGCACAGAGCTTAGAAACGCCCTCTTTAAGCATATAAACTCTCTCTCATTCAAGGAGATAGATAAATTCGGCACCCCCTCGCTCGTTACCCGTATGACTAATGACTGTGACCAGGTGCAGACGGGCGTTAATATGATACTGCGCCTATTTCTGCGAAGCCCTTTTATAGTGCTCGGCGCTGTTATTATGGGGCTTACTATCAGCGTTAAGCTTACGCTCATATTCCTTGTGGCTTCACCCGTGCTTGCGCTTATTATCTTTTCTATCATAAAAAAGACGGTAGTTCTCTATAAGACAACACAGAAAAAGCTTGACCGTGCATCGACCCTCACCCGTGAAACGCTTACGGGCGCAAGGGTCATCAGGGCTTTCTCACTTCAGCAGGACGAGATAAGTGAGTTCGAGCAGAATTCAAATGACCTTTATATAAATCAGCTAATCGCAGGCAAGATATCTGCGCTTATGAACCCCTTTACCTATATAGTTGTCAACCTTGCCATAATCGCCATAATCTGGTGCGGCGGCAAAAGCGTTGATACAGGCTTTATCACACAGGGCGAGGTCATAGCGCTTGTTAATTATATGAATCAGATACTTTTGGCGCTTGTGGCACTTGCCAATCTCATAGTTATAATCACAAAAGCCCAGGCTTCGGCGGTGCGTGTCAACGAGGTCTTTGATACCTTGACGACAATATCTGACGGCGAGGGCGCTTCGTCAGACGATACCGATATTGCCGTTGAATTTAAAGACGTCAGCTTCTCTTACTATTCGTCAAGTGATGATGCGCTTGAAAACATATCATTCAAGGTGAAAAAAGGCGAGACTGTGGGTATTATCGGCGCTACAGGCTCGGGCAAATCCACCCTTGTAAATCTTATACCGAGGTTTTATGATGTAAGCTCTGGCGAGGTCATTGTAAACGGCGCAGATGTCAGACGGTATACACTTAAGTCGCTGCGTGAGCGCATAGGCATAGTTCCTCAAAAGGCGGTGCTGTTTAAGGGCACTATAAGAGAGAATATGCTTTGGCGTGATAAAAATGCAACTGATGAGCAGATAGAAAAGGCGCTCGAAATATCCCAGTCGCTTGACTTTGTCAAGGAAAAGCAGGGCTATCTTGATGCCAAGATACTACAGGGCGGCAAGAATCTCTCGGGCGGTCAGCGCCAGAGGTTGACAATCGCAAGGGCGCTTGTGGGCGAGCCTGATATTCTGATTCTTGACGATTCCTCCTCGGCGCTTGACCTTGCAACGGATTCGCATCTGAGAAAAGCCATTCGTGAGAGCACCGACGGTATGACTGTGTTTATAGTTTCTCAGCGTATATCCTCAGTCAGAAATGCCGATAAGATACTCGTTCTTGACGACGGCAGGCTTGCAGGCACAGGCACTCATACAGAGCTTGCAGAAAGCTGTGAGGTCTATAAGGAAATATGCCGCTCGCAGGGCATTGAGACAAACGAAGGAGGGCTAAGCTAATGGATAAGAAAAAACTCTCCGCCTCGCCCCTTCGCTCTGTCTTGCTATATGCAAAGCCTTATATCGGCTATCTGCTCTTCGGGCTTATTTTTGCAGTAGTTTCTGTATCACTTACGCTTTATGCGCCGATACTTACAGGGCGTGGGATTGACCTTATCATAGAAAAAGGCAATGTGGATTTTGATTCGCTTTTGCCTATTCTTGTTAAGCTTGGAATAATAGCCGTGATAGTTGCGGCTTCTCAGTGGCTGATGTCGCTTTTTACAAATAAGGTGACTTATCTGACCATACGTGATATCAGAAATGACGCCTTTAAGCGCCTTGAACATCTTCCGCTTAAGTATATCGACTCAAACCCTCACGGCGATATTCTCTCACGTATGATAAACGATATGGAGCAGATATCTGACGGCCTTATAATGGGCTTTGCACAGCTTTTCACGGGCGTTGTTACTATATTCGGCACGCTTGGCTTTATGCTTTCGGTCAATGTCAAGATAACGCTCATCGTTGTTGTGATAACGCCGCTTTCGCTGTTTGTGGCAAGGTTTATCTCAAAGAACACTTTCCTGCTGTTTAAAGACAGGTCTGTTACAAGAGGTGAGCTGACATCTATAGTTGAGGAAATGACAGGCGAGCAGAAAACCGTCGCCGCCTTTTGCCATGAGCAGGATGCTTACGAGCAGTTCTCCGATATAAACGAAAGGCTCAGAAAAATCAGCGCTAAGGCGATATTCTTTTCATCGCTCACAAACCCCTGCACTCGCTTTGTAAACGGCCTTGTTTATTCGTTTGTTGGTATATTCGGCGCTCTTGCTGTTATAAGCGGCACGGGCTTCACGGTGGGAAGCCTTTCCTGCTTTCTGACTTATGCAAACCAATACACCAAGCCCTTTAATGAGATATCGGGCGTTATTACCGAGCTTCAAAGCGCTATTGCTTCTGCAAGGCGGGTGTTTGAGCTTATTGACGAGCAGGAAGAGGTCAGCGACGAGGGCAACGCCGTTCTTACCGATTGCAAGGGTAATGTCAGCCTTGATGATGTGTCGTTCTCATATTCCCCCGATAACCCGCTTATCGACGGGCTTAACTTGAAGGTAACACAAGGTCAGCGCATAGCCATTGTAGGCCCCACGGGCTGCGGCAAGACAACTATGATAAATCTCCTGATGCGATTTTATGATGTGACGGGCGGCTCGGTAAGCGTTGACGGGCAGGATATAAGAACCCTCACACGCAGCTCGCTGCGCTCGCATTACGGTATGGTCTTGCAGGAAACGTGGCTCAAATCCGGCACGGTGTTTGAAAATATCGCATACTCAAAGCCCGGTGCGTCCCGTGATGAAGTTATAGCCGCCGCAAAGGCCGCCCACGCCGACAGCTTTATAAGGCGTCTGCCCGAGGGGTATGACGCAGTCGTTTCTGATGACGGGTCGAATATCTCACAGGGGCAAAAGCAGCTTTTGTGTATTGCAAGAGTTATGCTTATGGTGCCGCCTATGCTCATTCTTGACGAGGCGACATCATCAATCGACACTATGACAGAGATACGCATACAGAGAGCCTTTGCAAAGCTCATCAAGGGCAGAACGAGCTTTATCGTGGCACACAGGCTTTCAACTATAGTCGGCTCTGATTGCATACTTGTTATGAACAAAGGCCACATCATCGAGCAGGGCACACACGAGCAGCTGCTTGATAAGAAAGGCTTTTACTATGACCTGTATATGTCGCAGTTTTCAACAGAATAAAAGGGGAGAATTATATGCTCAAAGCAGTTATATTTGATATGGACGGTCTGCTTGTTGACACGGAAAAACTTTTGCAGCGTTTCTGGGTTGAGGCAGCGAGGTTTTACGGCTACCCTATGGAGAAAGAGCACGTTTTGCAGATACGCTCAATGTCGGCAAAGCTTGCAGGGCCGTTGCTGCAAAGGATCGTTTGTGAAGATTTTGATTACCCGAAAGTCAGGCTTAAGCGCTTGGAGCTTATGAATGCTTATATAGCTGAGAACGGAATAGAAAAGAAAAAAGGCATTGACGAGCTGCTCGACTACCTCGACACCACAGGCCTTAAAAAGGCCGTATGCACCGCCACAGACGATAAGCGCACAAAGCTCTATCTTGAAAGTATCGGCATATATCACCGTTTTGATAAGCATATAAGCGGCAATATGATAGAAAACGGCAAGCCTGCGCCTGATATTTATCTCTACGCCTGCGAACAGCTTGGGCTTGCGCCGAATGAGTGCATAGCCCTTGAAGACAGCCCCAACGGCATAACCTCGGCCTATGACGCAGGCTGTATGCCCATAATGGTGCCAGACCTATCACAGCCCGATGAGGTAACAAAGCCCAAGACTATCGCCGTGTGCGAAAGCCTTGATAAGGTGATTGATGTGATAAAGACTATGATATAAACAGCAAGCCCCGCACAAATCAAGTGCGGGGCTGTTTTGTCAGCTGTATATTGTTTTTCTGAGAAGGTCTTTTGCCTTTTCAAAGTCGATATCAAGGGTTGAGCCTACGCCGTCATGGCTGCCGTAGGTGAATGTGTCGTCCTCGGGTATGCGCTGCGATTCCATATCATACTTGGCAATGAACGGTGCTCTGTATGAGAGGAAATAAAGCTCGCTGCTCGTGTAGTTTGTGGTAAGGCTTTCAAGTGATGTTTCTATAAAGCTGTTGAGCTCTATCGGGTTGAGCGTCTTTGCTTTCTCGATTATCTTTGATATGACCGTGCGCTGACGCTGTGTGCGCTCAAAGTCGGCATTTCCCACGTATCTTAGCCTTGCATAAGCAAGCGCCTGGTTGCCGTTTACGTGCATATTCTTGCCGCCGTGAGAGAGATAGTCGGTGCCTTTCTTGTTGCCGAAGATGTTGTTCTGCTCGCCCATGGGGTCTTCCATGCCCTGTGCTTCTTCGTCAGATATGTCAAGCTCAATGCCGCCGACAGCGTCTACGATCTTTGCAAACGAGAAGAAGTCAACATAGAAATACTTGTCTATCCTTATATCAAAGTTATACTCTATCGTGTCAAGCAAAAGCTCTGCACCGCCGTAGACGTTTGCAGCGTTAATCTTGCCCATGTCGTCAACACCGTCCTCGTCCCTGTCAAGCCCCGGGAATGTGACGTAGGTATCTCTCATAAACGATGTCATTGTGGTCTTTTTGTTTTTCTTGTCTATGGAGAGGAGTATTATCGAGTCTGTTCGCCCACGCTCTTCCATGCTCCTTGTGTCAGAGCCGACGAGAAGAATATTCAGCACATCATCGCTTTGCATAGTTCCGCTTGTGTAGTTTCTTGTGCCTGTATCGACTTTTTTGATATCTCCTATGTATTTCCAGATAAGCACCTGCAATACAATAAACAGCAGCAATGCCGTTACGAGAATAAACACAAAAAACCTTTTTATCGGGTTTTTCTTTTTCTTCTCCTCCTTGTGCGAGCCGAAGTTGCTCTTTATATCCTCTTTGTCACGCTTTTTTGAACTGCTCTTTTTAGGCGGGGGCGACTTTTTGCTGCCGCTTTTTTTCTTCTGCGGCGCAGGGTGATCTCTTCTCGGGGGAGGGGTGTAGTGTTCCTCCTCGTCTATATCCTCATCAAAGTCATCATAATCATCGTCGTCATACTCATCATCTATGTATTCGACCCTTTTGCCGCCTTGCTCTGAGAGCCTGTTGTAGCGTTCAAGCTGGCGCCTGTACTGCTCGGCATAGTCATCATTGCCTGTGCCGTCATATATATCGTCATCATATATCCTTTTGCCCATATTTGATTCTCCTGTGTTTTTATTTTGTTGTCTTTTGATATTATATTACATTTTTTTACGCTTGTCAATCGTCTTTATCATATTAGCCTAAAGCATTAGTTAAATGATAGTCTTATTTGTTAAATAATCAGTATTGAAATAGAAATAAAAATGGTGTATAATTATTATGTATGTAAATTAATAAGAATTGAGGTTATTGATTTGAGTGAGCTTAACAGCGAGATAAAAAGAAGGCGTACCTTTGCCATAATATCCCACCCTGACGCAGGTAAGACGACCCTTACCGAGAAGTTCCTGCTTTACGGCGGTGCTATACAGCAGGCAGGTATGGTAAAGGGCAAAAAGAATATGCGCCACGCCGTTTCCGACTGGATGGAGATAGAAAAGCAAAGAGGTATCTCGGTAACATCTTCCGTATTGCAGTTTGAGTATGAGAATTTCTGCATAAATATCCTTGATACCCCCGGACATCAGGATTTCTCGGAGGATACCTACCGTACACTTATGGCGGCAGATTCGGCAGTAATGGTAATTGATGCTTCAAAGGGTGTCGAGAATCAGACAAGAAAGCTTTTCAAGGTCTGCGTTATGCGCCATATACCGATATTTACCTTTATTAATAAGATGGACAGGGATTCGAGAAACCCCTTTGACCTTATCGACCAGATAGAGAATGAGCTTGGAATAAGCACATACCCCGTCAACTGGCCTATCGGCTCTGGCAAGGATTTCAAAGGCGTGTTTGACAGATTTAACAGAAATATCATTTCCTTTGAGTCAAACGGTGCTGCTCATCAGGCGGGTGCTAAGATATCTGACCTTTCAGACCCCTCGCTTGCTCAGACGCTCGGTGAGGAAAATCATAACACCCTTATTGAAGATATCGAGCTGCTTGACGGTGCAAGCGATGAATTTGACCTTGAAGCAGTTCATAAGGGGCAGCTTTCGCCGGTGTTCTTCGGCTCGGCTCTTACCAATTTCGGCGTTGAGCCTTTCCTTGAAAACTTCCTGAAAATGACCCCGCCGCCGATGCCACGTGTGTCTTCCGAGGGTGAAGTTGATCCCTTTGATGATAACTTCTCGGCATTTGTATTCAAGATACAGGCGAATATGAACAAGGCACACCGTGACAGACTGACCTTTATGCGTATATGCTCAGGCAAGTTTGATAAGGATATGGAAGTTCTGCACGTTCAGGGCAACAAGAAGATGCGCCTTTCACAGCCACAGCAGATAATGGCCGAGCAGCGTGAGATAGTGAACGAAGCTTATGCCGGCGATATAATCGGCGTGTTTGACCCGGGTATTTTCTCTATCGGCGATACGGTTTGCTCACCCAAGAAGAAGTTTGAATTCGAGGGTATTCCTACTTTTGCTCCCGAGCATTTCCAGCGTGTGCGCCCCAAAGACACTATGAAGCGCAAGCAGTTTGTCAAGGGTGCCGAGCAGATAGCGCAGGAGGGTGCTATTCAGATATTCCACGAGCCTATGATGGGTATGGAGGAAGTTATTGTCGGCGTTGTCGGCGTGCTTCAGTTTGATGTTTTCCAGTACAGAATGAAGAATGAGTATAATGTTGACCTCGTTATCGAGGGTCTGCCTTACTCATATATCAGGTGGATAGATAAGATGAACGTATCCGAGCCGAAAGACCTTAAGATAAGCTCTGATACAAAGATAGTTCAGGATTTCAGGGGCAACTATCTGCTGCTCTTCTCAAGCGAGTGGAATATCCGCTGGGCGCTTGAGCGTAACGAGGGTCTTGAACTGAGCGAGTTTAACAGAGGCGAATTACAGTAAAGGAGAGTTTTGCCATGAAAGTAATTATAGGAAACGACCACGCAGCCACACTTTTGAAAAAGAACGTCTGCGAGCATTTAAAGGATAAGGGCATTGAGTTTGACGATATGGGTGTTGCCGCAGGCGAGAAGTGCGACTACCCCGACAAGGCCAAGGAGGTATGCGAAAAGTACCTTGCAGGCGGCTATGACGCAGCGATACTTATCTGCGGCACAGGCGTTGGCATGAGCATGGCGGCTAACAAGATAAAAGGCATACGTGCAGCCTGCTGCTCGGATGTTTTCTCGGCACGCTTTACAAGGCTTCATAATGACGCAAACGTCCTCTGCTTCGGTGAGAGAGTGGTGGGCGCAGGCCTTGCAAACGACCTGGTCGATACTTTCCTTGAAACACCTTTCGAGGGCGGCAGACACGAGAGAAGAGTAAACAAGATAATGGCTCTTGAAGAAAACTGATACACTACACGGCAGCTTATCTCGGCTGCCGATTTTTTTATAAAAATGTGAGTGAAAACACCTCTCACTTTCGTATAATTATATGAAGCGGTTGATAAGCTTCACACCTTTCATGAAAGAAGTGTTTCCATGGGAATGGCGGTGATAAGATTGAGTGATAATGAGATAATCGAGCGGCTCGTTACAGATAACGGCGGGCTTGAGGCGGCGAAGAAAAAGTATACTGCGCTTGTTATGAAGATATGCAGGGGCTTCCTCTCAAACGATGATGACGCCGAGGAGGCCTGCGCCGACTGCTTTATAAGGCTTTGGAAAACAAGACGGCAGATAGACGCCGCCAAAAGCTCGCTCAAAACTTACATCTGTATGCTTGCACGCCATGCGGCAATCGACAAAACAAGGGGGCAGGATAAAAGCGAAGCTGTGCCTTTAGAGGAGAACGACCTCGGCATTGATGTCGATTACGAGGACGAGGCGGCAAAGCGTATAAATATGCAGGTGATAGCTAAGTGCATAAGCTCAATGAGTTCGCCTGCGCGTGAGATATTTATCGACCGCTATTACTTTGGAATGACAGTAAACACGATAGCAAAGCGCTATGACCTAAAGCCCAAAAAGGTAGAAAACACCCTTGCAAGGGAAAAGAAGAAGCTTCGGGAAGCGCTTTTGAAGGGAGGCATAATTATATGAGAGAAATAGACAAGCTGCTGCACGAGATACCTCTTGATGAGCTTTTGGGCGAGGCTGAAACAGAGATTAATGCTAAGCCCATTATCTTGGAGGAGAAAAAGTCTCACGGCACAGCAAGAGTCAAGACACACAGATTCGGTTCGGCAGCTGCGATAGCGGCGGCGTTTGTTCTTGCAATAGGCGGCGCTGTCTACTGGGGAATGAGCCGCAGTAAGCTTAATCCTTTGAGCTATAACAGCAAAAACGGTGTCAGCAGCCCTACTGAGAATCAGAATCGCTCGCTTATCGAGCAGGAGATAGAAAAAAGCGGTGGCGACCCCAAGATATGGGGCGATAAGCTGGTGGCGTATGAAAAAAACATCATTCCGCAGCATTACTTGTTGGATGAATATGATGTTGATTTTCAGGTGCTGGGCTATACCTATTCGGGTAAATATGCACAGGTGTTCTTTGGGTTTGAAAATCATAAGGCGGAGTTTGCGGTAGATAATGATACTTATTATACCAACGAATATGAAAATTATGAGGCAGAGATAAAAAAAGCCGCCGAAGAGGGTGACTATCAGAAAGCTAAGAAACTCATAGAGAATAAGCCCAACTCGCTGTCAGAGAATGGGTCATATATAAAGGTGGATTATGATATTACAAGTATTGAGCTGAAAAACTCCTCGGGCGAGCTTGTGGGCGGCACAAACAGCGGTTATGAAAGGGGTATAAGCGGTCAGCAGCTCGGTGATTATTTCGTGTGGTATGAAAATATAGATATGACAAAGGTGAATGATAACACGCTTACGCTTACCTGTGATTTTGCAAACAAAAACTGCAAGCCCGTGACATTCACGCTTGACAAGTATAAAAACGACGGCTACAAAACTGTAGAATGTGATGCGCCTACGGCTATTGCTTACCAGTCATCAACCGGAGAGCTTCTTGACGGTGTTGTTAAAAAGATAAGCTATTCGACGGGTAATGCTATTATCGAGATCGAGACTGACAATAAGCTTGCAGATAATGAAAGAGTCATAAGCTGGGGCGGCAGCCTTGTAAGGCTTGAAGACGGAACATCATTTGCGGGTGATGTTGTAGTGCCGATATATAATGACAAGAGCTCGCCTTTCTCGCACGCTTCGTTAGTGTCTTGCTGCGATAACGGCAAGCTGTATCTTACACTCAACTACGCCGATATGCCAATGGATACGGGCAGGATAGTAAGCTTTATCGTGGGCAGTGCAAAGATAGATGTCAAAGGAAATTCAGTCGGTGCATATGGCGTAATGGACGATGTTGATTATACGTTTGTTGATGAGTCACAGCAGGAGGAGAAGAGCCATTCATACACCGCACAATATGAGAGGGAGACTCTTGCAAACGGCTCGCAGAAATGCTTGTTTACAAAGGGTCTTGACAGGGTGACCAGCTTCCTTGATACTGTCTCATCATATGAAGAAATTGACCCCTCGGACTTTGACGCAGTAATTGTTCAGGGCAAGATGATAGTAGTCTATGACGAGAGCGGCAATATAAAATATACAGCCGACCCCGTGGTGATGCTTAATGACTATAACGAGGCAACAGACGATTATAAGACAAGCATTAAGGCTATAAGGATAAACGGCAAATGTGTAAAGGTGACAGATAAGCAGTATGCCGAATACGGCAAGCTGACAGAGGCTATTAAGAAGGATGAGCTTTGATAAAAAAGTAGAACACAAGTTATATATATAAAGTGCAGGACGGCAGATTATATGCCGTCCTCATTTTTGTTGAATATACTCCTTGACAAAGGGGGCTGTGAATGGTAAAATTATAGAGTGTTATATTATAAATATATGAGGAGATAGTTTTATGGATAATTGTATCATATTAGCAGGCGGCCAGGGCAAGAGAATGAAGACCAACAAGCCTAAGGTGCTTCTTGAAGTGCTGGGTGAGCCTATGCTCGAATGGGTCATCAAGGCCTGCGAAAGTGCAGGGATAGGCAATATATGCGTTGTCAAGGGCTATGAGGGCGAGCAGGTAGAAGCCTACGTTCAGTCAAGAAACGGCAGCGCCGATGTGCAGACAGTCTTACAGAGCGAGCGCCTTGGCACAGGCCACGCAGTTATGATGGCGGCTGATTACCTTAAGGAGAGAATAGGCGGCAATACCCTTATCCTCTGCGGTGATGCGCCCTTTATTGACAGAGAGACTATAAGCGACTCGCTTGCTCTGCATAAAAAAGCAGGCAACGCCGTTACCGTAGTTACCTCGGAGATAGACGAGCCTAAGGGCTACGGCAGAATAATAAGAACAGCCGACGGCATAAGCGGCATAGTTGAGGAAAAAGACTGCACAGACGAGCAGCGCAAGATCAAAGAAATAAACAGCGGCTGCTACTGGTTTGATACAAAGGCGCTGTTAGGCGTTCTCGGTGAGCTTAAGCCCAACAATGCGCAGAAAGAATACTACCTTACCGACTGCATATCGCTGCTGCTGAGTAAGGGCTTAAAGGCAGGCGCTTTCACTTCCGAGAACAAGAACGTTTCCCTCGGCGCTAATGACAGAAAAGGTCTGCTGGCACTCAATGATATAGCAAGGCTCGGTGTTATCGACAAGTGGCTCGATTTCGGCATTGAGTTTACCTGCACAGACGGCGTTGTTATCGGCTCGCAGGTCGAGATCGGCGCAGGCACGGTGATAGAGCCCAACGTCAAGCTCACAGGCAAGACCAGGATAGGCGAGGGCTGCCATATTATGAGCGGCTGTATGCTCAACAATACCACAGTTGGCAATAATACTGTACTGAATTTCGTACAGTCAAATGATGCTGTGGTTGACGATAATGTCAAGATAGGCCCGTGGGTACAGCTTCGCCCCGACTCGCACGTGTTGAGCGGCGCCAAGATAGGCGACTTTGTCGAGATAAAGAACTCCATCATAGGCGAGGGCACGGCGGTCGCTCACCTTACATATGTAGGCGACAGCGACGTAGGCTCTAACGTAAACTTCGGCTGCGGCGTTGTTACTGTTAACTTCGACGGCGAGAAGAAGTTCCGCACCACTATCGGCGACAATGCTTTCATCGGCTGCAACACCAACCTCGTTGCCCCCGTCAAGGTCGGCACCAGCGCTTATACAGCAGCAGGCACGACGGTCACACACGACGTTCCCGACGGCGCACTTGCCATAGACCGTGGCAAGCAGGCCAACATCGAGGGTTACGCTACCCGCAAGCTCAAGGCAAGAAATGAAAAGATAGCAATGCAGAAAAAGGCATAAATAGTATTTTATCATTTTAATATATATAACAATAATGTAAAGCGGCTAAGATAATACTTAGTCGCTTTTTGATATAATTACCCAATTTTGACAGGGTACATTTGTTATTTTATTGTATTGATGTTAAGTTGTATCTATGGTATAATATTAATACCATATATTAACAAAGGGTGATATTAGTATGAAAAAAGTATTATCGCTTATGTGCTGCTTGTTGCTTTCCTTATCATTATGCACAGGTTGTAATTCAAGTGACAGCAGCGAGGATGAATCATCGGCTTCGAGTTCTGAAGCAGAGTCTGCTGTAAATGACAATAGCAGCAGTTCTGATGCTTCTTCAGATTCAGGCGAGAGTTCACCTGAGTCATCAGATAGTGATACAGATTCTAAGAATGATTCAGTTTCCGATTCTGATACAAGCTCTGATGAATCCAAAGACAGCACCGATAGTTCTACAGACAGTTCAGATTCAGGCTCTGATACAGATGCTGATACCGGTGATACTTCTAAAGATGATTCTTCAAATTCCGATTCGAGCGGAAATGATAAGAAAGATGATAAACCCGGCTCGTCTGAGAAAAAGCCTGACTCTTCCAAACCGTCAGGGAAAAAGACCGGCAAAAAGGTATCTAATGATAAAGTAGATATAAAAGAGTATTTGTTCAAGGATTCGATCGGTGGGTGCAGGTATTATCTGATAGTTACAAACAATTCTGACGATGCTATCTCATTTAAAGCTGACGGCACAGCAGTAAACAAAAAGGGTGAAAATACTGATGCAGCCACTATGACTATCGACGTTATCGGCAGTCATGAGACATCTATCGGCAGCTTCTTCTTTGGTGATGCAAAAGATGTTGAAAAGGTAAAATATGATTACAGCTGCGAGACCGAAACAACTTATAAATCGGTAATCAATAATCTGTCAGTTGAACAGAACAAGAACGATAAGAACGTTACACTTGTTGTAACAAACAAGGCTGATATCCCTGCTCAGTTCGTTCAGGCGTATGCTATATTCTTTGATAAGAATAATAAGATCATCAATAGTCAGAGCAAGTTTATTACAGACGGTGACAGCGAGATAAAACCCGGCGCTTCAGTTTCTGCACAGCTTGACTGCTATGAAAAATACGATCATGTAGAGATCTATTATTCAGGAAGATCAAGCGGTATTAGTCTGTCAAAGGATAAAACAACATCATCTTCTGATAAGGACTTTGCAATTAAAGAGTATAAGTATGAGAACAATTTCGGAACATATTATTACTTGGTATATACAAACAATTCAAAGGAAACTGTGTCAATTTCCGCAAATGCAACCGCTAAGGATAAGCAGGGTAATGTATTGGGCTGTGCTGATATGATTATATCTGTACTTGCACCCGGTGAAACATCTATAGGCAGCCTTTCGTTCTATGATGTTAAGGGCGTAGAAAAAGTCGAGTATCAGACATCATATAAAGAACAGACATCAATATATCCTGTTATCAAGGATCTGTCTGTAGAGTATACTAAGAATAAAGAAAATATCGCTGTAACAATAGAAAACAAGGGCAAAAACCCTGCTGAAATGGTACAGGCCTATGCTGTTTTGTTTGATAAGAACAACAAGGTTTTAGCTGTTGAGTCAAAGTTCATAACAGATAGTGACTTTGAAATAAAGCCCGGCAAAAAGGAATCGAACAAGATCAAAACATACAAAGAATACGATCATGTCGAAATATATCTGACAGGTAAGTATCTGAATATTAACTACTGATCGGTCTGATATTTGACAAACCTGTCTAAATCTGTTATAATAGAATAAATACAACACACCCCGTCTTGCAAAAGGCGGGGCTATTGTGCGTTATAAAAAAGGAGACAGAATATGAGTATTTGGGACGCATTTGATAGGATATCCAAAAAATCGGACAGTATGAGTAAGATAGAGTATATCATAGTCGGCCTCGGCAACCCTGGTGTCAGCTATGAGAACACCCGCCATAATGCGGGCTTTATCGCCGAGGGCAGGCTTGAAGAAAAGCTTGGCTTCAAGGCCGACAGGCATAAGTTCAAAGCACTTGTGGGCGAGGTGACTATCGCTGATAAGCGCTGCCTTGTGATGAAGCCCGAGACCTTTATGAATCTAAGCGGCGAGGCAGTCTCGGCGGCGGCTGATTTCTATAAGATAGAGCCTGAGAATATAATAGTTATGTTTGACGATATCTCACTCGAGCCGGGTAAGCTGCGTATACGGCGTAAAGGTTCGGCAGGCGGCCATAACGGTATCAAGAGCATTATCGAGTGCCTTGACAGCGACGAGTTCCCCCGTATAAAGCTCGGCGTCGGCGCTAAGCCTCATAAGGACTATAACCTTGCCGACTGGGTGCTCTCACGCTTTTCCGATGACGAGATGAAGCTTATGCTCTCTGCCGCAGATAACGCCTGCAAGGCGCTCGAATATATCGTGTCGGGTCAGACCGATAAGGCTATGAATGAATTCAACTAAGGTGACATGATGAATATTTTTGATAAGATCTTCAAAGCGCTGCCCTTCAGCACCGACCTTGACAGGGTGATAGAGGGCGGCTATACCCCTGCCTGCGTGACGGGTCTTTCGTCTATCCATAAGGCGCAGGCGGCTATGTATCTTAGCGGTAAGGCAAATTGCCTTGTTATTTGTGATGATGAATCGACCGCTACACGAATGGTTAACGACATCAATGAGCTTTCTGGGCAGGAGATCGCAGCAGTTTTCCCTGCAAAGGACTTGAACTTTACCTACTTGGAGGGCGCTTCAAGAGAGTATGAGCAGCGCCGTATCGGTGCGCTGTCGGGTCTTGTCAGCGGCAGGATAAAGCTGCTCGTATGCTCTGTCGAGGCGGCTATGCAGCTGACTATCCCGAGGTCTAAACTCGATGAGTATACTTTTACTCTCTCGCAGGGTGATGAGATATCGGTCAGTGAGCTTACAGGCAGGCTGCTTGACTGCGGCTATTCCCGCTGCGACCAGGTCGAGGGAGCAGCACAGTTTTCTGTCAGAGGCTCGATTGTCGATATATTCTCAGTTTCCGAAAAGCAGCCCTACCGTCTTGAACTCTGGGGCGATGAGATAGATTCAATGTGCTATTTCGATACCCTCACTCAGCGCCGCACACAGCCGCTTGATAAGCTGACCATAGCCCCTGCCGCCGAGATAATCTGCGATAAGCAGGAGCTGATAGAAAAGATTAACACCCTGCATTCAAGAGTGCGTGGCAGGCTTTCCGATAAGATAAAAACACTCCTTGAGCGTGATATCGACGCCCTTAACAGCGGCCTTACACTCAATAATATGGATAAGTATTATAACTGTGTCTACAGCGAGCGCACAGGTGTGCTTGATTATTTTGCGGATAGCGATATAAGCGTTATCTGTGAGTATTCAAACTGCTTGGAGAAATCAAAGGCGCTCACCACACAGCTAAGGGAAGATACCAAGATACTTCTTGAAGAGGGTGTGCTTTTCAATCAGACGGCGGATTTCTTTTCGGGCTTTGAGCTTGTGATGAAAAAGGCTCTCGATAAAAAGTCCGTATTTATGGACACGTTTATGAGAAGCCACAATGATATGAAGTTCAAGCGCCTTATCAATACCGACTGCCGCCAGACTTCCGGCTGGGGCGGCGATATGAAGCTTCTGCTCGAAGACCTCACGGCTTTCTGTGAAGCAGATTATACTACTATCCTGCTTGCAGGCAGCGAAAAGACGCTCCCTATACTCGTTCGTGACCTTAACGACAGCGGTATCAATGCCGAGATACTGACTGATAAGAGCGAGCTTGTTCCCTCAAAAGTATACGTCAGAACAGGCAGCGTGTCGGGTGGCTTTGAATACCCCGATATCAAGTGCGCTATGCTCACACAGATGAAAGCGCTTGACTCAAAGAAAAAGAAAACCGTAAAGCGCCCCGAAAACAGCAAGCGAATAAACAGTATCGCCGATATCACAGCAGGCGACCTTGTCGTTCATTCAATGTATGGTATAGGCCGCTTTGCAGGCATCAGAAACCTTGAAACAAACGGCGTTAAGAAAGACTATATAACCATTAAATATGCAGGCACAGATGTTTTGTATGTGCCTGTCACACAGCTTGACCTTGTGTCAAAGTATATAGCTCCCGGCGATGAAGAGCGTGTCAAGCTAAACAAGCTCAATTCTATGGAGTGGAGCAAGACCAAGACCCGTGTGCGCAAGGCCGTCAAGGATATGGCCGAGCAGCTTACAAAGCTATACGCCGAAAGGCAGCTTGCAAGGGGTTTTGCCTTTTCTGAAGACAGCGAGTGGCAAACCGAGTTTGAAGAGAGGTTTGAATACACCGAGACAGATGACCAGCTGCGTTCTATAAACGAGATAAAGAACGATATGCAGAAAAGCGTTCCTATGGACAGGCTGCTTTGCGGTGATGTGGGCTTCGGCAAGACCGAGGTGGCACTCAGGGCGGCGTTTAAGTGTATGCTCGATTCAAAACAATGCGCTATCCTCGTTCCTACAACAGTTCTTGCGTGGCAGCATTACCAGACGGCAGTCAAGCGCTTTGAGCATTTCCCGATAAAGGTCGAGCTGCTCTCACGCTTCCGCAAGCCAAAGGAGCAAAAGGATATCCTCAAAAAGCTTGGCAGGGGAGAGATAGACCTTATAATAGGCACTCACCGAATAGTGCAGGACGATGTTGAGTTCAAGGACTTAGGCCTTGTGATAATAGACGAGGAACAGCGCTTCGGTGTTGCCCATAAAGAGAAATTCAAGGAAAAGTATAAGAATATCGACGTTCTCACCCTGTCGGCAACGCCTATCCCGAGAACGCTCAATATGGCGCTTTCGGGCATACGTGATATGTCAGTCATAGAAGAGCCTCCGCAGGACAGACACCCTGTTCAGACCTATGTGCTCGAGCATAATGACGGTGTCATAGCGCAGGCTATAGCCAAAGAGCTTCGCCGTGGCGGGCAGGTCTATTATCTTTTCAACAGGGTAGAGACTATCGCCCATAAGGCGGCAATGCTCTCAAAGCTTCTCCCCGAAGCAAGAATAGGTATCGCCCACGGACAAATGAACGAGCGTGAGCTTTCCGAGATTTGGCGCCAGCTAATCGAGCACGAGATTGATATTCTTGTCTGCACGACTATTATTGAAACGGGCGTTGATGTTTCAAATGTCAATACGCTTGTAATTGAGAATTCCGACAGAATGGGGCTTTCGCAGCTCTATCAGCTCAGGGGCAGGGTAGGGCGCTCGAATAAGAGAGCCTTTGCGTATTTTACATTCACAAGAGGTAAGGTGCTTACAGAGATAGCCGAGAAGCGCCTTAATGCCGTTAAGGAATTCACCCAGTTCGGCTCGGGCTTCCATATCGCTATGCGTGACCTTGAAATAAGGGGCGCAGGCTCGGTTCTCAGCGGCCACCAGCACGGCCATATGGAGGCTGTGGGATATGATATGTATCTGAGACTTCTCAGTGAAGCTATGGCTTCTCTTAAGGGCGAGGCTATGCCACATTCGCCCGAGGATTGTCTTGTTGATATCGCAATTGATGCCTATATCCCCGAAAAGTATATCGAGAGCCTGCCGCAGAGGATAGATGCCTACCGAAAGATAGCCCTTGTTGTTACCGAAGAGGACAGCCGTGACGTGGTAGACGAGCTTATCGACCGCTTTGGTGACCCGCCGAAGGCTGTAATGGGGCTTATAAACGTTGCCCTTATGCGAAACGCCGCCGCCCGCCTTGGTATCAAGGAGATATCACAAAAGGGCGACAGTATCTATTTCTATATCGACAGCCCCGAGGTCACACAGATAACAGCGCTTATGACAAAGTATAAGAGCCGTGTCAAATTTAACGATAAGCTTAAACCTTATATCTCCGTGGCACTTACCAAGCACCAGAAGGCATCTGTGCTGATGAATGAGGTCATCACCGGGAGGCGGCTCAAAATCTGCAGTAAAAAAACGGCCGTCATTTCGACGGCCGTTTCGCATTTTCGTCCAGTGTCATCATGTCGGAAAGATCGATATGCTGGTCCATGGCATCTCTCGGTGTCTTCACATAGTGTTCCAGCAGCGGGATAAGGATCAGCGCCGCGATTCCGGCAGTGAATCCTCCGTTGTAGAGCATCAGACCACCGTGAAGGGCGCCGGTGGCGGTACAGAGCGCCGCACACAGCGCACCCGCCGCGACTCCTGCCGGTTCTCCGTAGCGTCCCACGATCGGACAAAGACCGGTCGCAAAGGCAACACTGTTGATATAAGCCTGGGTCGATACGGTCCACATCGCATGGCCGCCAATAAAATTGTTGAACAGTGTGGCGAACAGATTCAGCAGCGGAAAACCGAGAAAGATCGGCCACACGTTCCGCGGATGCTGTCCCATAGAGGTGAAGGTGAGTGCCGCGAAGATCACCCCGAAGGTAGGACCCGTAAATCCTGCCCCGATGGTGAGTGAGATCACCAGATTGATGTAGCCGAGAAACAGGAGTCCGTACAGGCCGATATTGATGAGGCACAGAGGCATGCCGTATTTGCTCGCGAAATTGCTCTGGTATCCGGTGTCCAGCAGAAGGTGCCGGAGTCCCCGGAAGCTCTTCCCGTTCAGGTACCAGCCCGCCTGGAGGCACAGGAGGAACAGCAGGAGGAAGAACACATTCCCGAACAGACGATAGGAGCGGTCGAAGCGGTTGTAGACTCCGTTGGCATACACGGGGATGGAAGGTGCCACTACACCCATTGTCCTGTAGAGGAAATTGAAGACCAGGAATCCGAACATGCCGTAAGCAAGGCCGCCGTTGTAAAGATTGTAGCCTTTGTGCCACGCCTTGACGCCGGGAAGGACCGCCGGCGCGACGAACGCAAGGACCAGGGCGAAGCACACCGTCAGGAGGATCCCCCGGGCGCTCGTCCTGCCCTCTCCGACCACATACGCATCAGCGTTGCAGTAACGGAACAGAAGCTCGCTCACAAAAGGGCTGAAACAGGTGGCAAACATACAGACGTGAAGGTTCTGGTTGTAGTCCAGGCCTTTGATCTTCAGGTAAAGGAACGGCGCAAGGAAGCATGGCCACATGTTCAGGAAATTCAGCCCATAGAAGCAGTGGGCAATGACAAGGAAAAAGCCTGCCAGCGTGTTCACATGGGAAGGACCGGGCAGGAGGATCATAAAAGCGCTCATCACGGCGCCGCACAATCCCGCATTCAGGAACGCGGCCGGCAGACTCCCGATGTTGAAATAGTCCGTCACCAGGGGACCCGGTGTCACAAGGATCCGCCTGAGATCCTGCGGCAGTGTGCCCCAGGTCTTAGTATAGAACGCGCCGGCGACCGCCGCCAGAAACAGCGCAGCCGAAAAAGCGACCGTCAGTCCGTCAATGATCCTGCTGTTCCGCTCTGTTGATACTTCCGTACTCATGGTTCCCCTCCGGCATGGAATCTCTTCTTAACGCTCCCTTAACATCCAGTATACCGTGCAGGAAAAAAAAGTGTTGGTTTTTATAGCAATAAAAAGAAAAAAACCTTTGAACTCTCGTCCAAAGGTTTTTTATCGATGCGGGAAGCAGCCGGCAGGAGGGGAGGGCGGCCCGGATTTCCTCCGGATCCAGCTTCAT
>CADAGC010000033.1 GCA_902787365.1 uncultured Ruminococcus sp.
GACATTTCCAAAGAATACACTCACCCGTCTGAGTGCTTGCTTTCTTTCGGGTGCAACATCATCTGCACGAATAAGGCGGTGTATCGTGACTTTCAATATTTGATTATAGAGGTTGTCCTCCGAGAACTCGTCGAATTCACAGGCGAGTTTTTGCTTTCTCTGGATTTGCAGAGCTATCGTGTTATTCATATTCAGCTTGCCCCGCATTACAGACAGATCTTCCTGCATAGGCACATACTCACGGTACAGACCTTGCTTTATCTGTCGGGAAACGCCTTTTTCCAGAATCGCCGCAAAGAGGTCATGTATCTTTTCAAACTTCTCGCCTGATACTTTTTTGTAGTCTTCCTGTTTCAATATATGAAACGCATAAGACAGCATATAGTATATGTTCTGAATAAAAATGCCCTTATCGACCGTCATTGAATATTCCTCTCAGATCTGCCGACCACTTATCAAATTTGTCCTTATCATCGAACCAGTATTCGCTGAGCATGGGGATAATATCGTATTCTACTACGGCATTAAGCCTGTCCGCCGTGCAGGTACCGGCAGTTAAATTACAGAAATAGCTGTGACCTATGCAGAAGCCCTTTCCAAGCGAGCTGTCATTTTCGATAGCATTGTTCAGCAGCTTTATCTGCACTATCAGCGCATTGAACAGATCATTGTCAAGATCATCACTATATTTTTTGAAGCCCTCAGAATCAAATCCGGGACACATTTCAAAGAAGCTGAATCTTCTCCTCAGCGCATAGTCGATCATAGCAAGGCTTCTGTCGGCAGTATTCATCATACCGATGATATATAGATTTTCGGGAACAGAAAATCTCTCGTCCTTGTACGCAAGAGTAATCGATTCCTTGCGGTAGTCATTCTCGATAAGCATAAGCAGTTCGCCGAATATCTTACTGAGATTGCCGCGGTTTATCTCGTCGATTATGAAGAAATACTCCCTTTCAGGATCGTTTCTCGCTTTCTTGCAGAACCGGTAGAACACACCCTCGCTAAGCGTAAAGCTGTTCCCGTCGGGGCGATAACCCATAATAAAATCCTCATAGGAATAGCTTTGGTGGAACTGTATAAACTCAATACGGCTGTCGTCCTTTTCACTCATTACAGACCATGCAAGCCTTTTAGCGGTAAAAGTCTTACCAACGCCCGGAGCACCTTGAAGTATTATGTTCTTCTTATGTTTCAGCAGAGCGGTGAGGGTGTTGTACTGAGGTTTTGTCATGTAGACTTCGGAGAGGAAGTCTTTTTCAGAATAGCTTTTTATTTTTAATTCGTAAAATGGCGTAAGATCAATTATAGGGATCGGCTTATTCTCTCGCTCGGCAGTTTTGATCTTGATCCACTTGATAATGATCTTTTCTACAAGTTCTTGTGTCATTTTGATCTTCTTTCCAAGCGGAGAAAGACTCCATATGCCGCTGGGCGCATTCTTGTCAAGAATACCTTCATATGTCAAATAGTTTCTTGCCCAGTCTATATCATTAAGTATCTGACTAAAGCCGGATTTGTTTTTCTTGGCAAGTTCGCTATCTTTGACATTACACATATCCACAATTCTTTTATGTACAACCGGTCTTGGCGCACTGCCTCCCAAATCATCTAAAGCGTCGATAACAGGTTTGAACCATTTGATATTGCGCTGTGTAGAATGGAAAGCCTGTATCATTTCATATGTGTATATTGGACGGTCTGCTTCTGTGTCAAGATCACTGTCATCTATTGTTTCTTCAGAAAAATTGTCTTCACCAGGTGAAGCAATTTGAGATTTTTGAAATCTATCATAATCCTGCGGAATGTCATTAAAAACAAAATCTATTAATGCTTTTGTACGCCAATCATCTTCTTTGGGCAGAGTTATAGTATTTCGGAATGTATAGAAATACCATTCTTTAGGCTCGAATGACATATCCCAATCTACTTCAAGAGTGCGGCCGTCCATATGATTAGCAGTTACAGTACCAACGATTTTTATTTTCATTACAGAAATTGTTTCACCGCGGTTATCAAAAGGCAGACCTTTTTTCTTTGTGTATGATGTTTTTATGGCAATTTTATCACCGACCTTGACACTATTAACAGCATCAATAAACTTGTCAGTATATCCGTTTTGCCATATACCTTGTTCTATAAACTCTTCGTCCTGATGAGTATCATCGGAATCGTTATATGCACCGACAAACCAGCAGCGGGTAATCAGGTCATCTGTTTGATTGTCAGCGAGCTTTATGTCAAGTGCAGCCTTTAATTCATCTCTCAGTTTCCACACATAAGCTCCTGTCTGCTGCTTATCGGCATCTTTCCCCACAAAAAGGATAGGCCACCACTTAGAATTCTCACTGAGTTCATTTTTAATCACAGGGCAATCTGTTTTCTTGTGGATACGTTTGGCTAAACCAGAAACTATACCGCTGTAATGCATTGCTGTATTCCCGTATTTATGCGATAGTTCCGTACAAGTCGCCTGCCCTCCGATGTCATAGAATGCTTTTATTACGGTAAGGCTATTTTCGTCAAACACTTCCGGATCAGCGATAAGCGAACACCAGTCATCAACAGATAACCCCGGCGTGTATTCTTCCAATGGTGGAAACCATTTTTCTTGGAATTCTATATAAAACCTTGCAAGATAAAACCCAAAATCAATAGTTGCCGTAACAAGCTCGGGGTCAGCATAGCAGGAATCCGTCAGTACAGAATCTAGCATTGACCGTATATCATCGTCTGCAAGCAGAGCCTCCCTTATCTCATCATACATCTTAAATCCGCCGATAACATTATCCACAGCCCCGTTACCCTTTGGGCGATATGTGTCATCAAGCATCTCAGCACATTTCTTGAAAAGCTCATACTTGTAGATGTAATACTTGTCGGGATACATCAGCCATAGATATGTACTGATATAATTAGTGTTCTGATAATGCTGTTTCCAAGTGCCGTCATTGTACTTATCTCGGAGTTCTTCGCTCTTCTCCATAAAAGCATTCATCCTTTCAGTAAGATCAATGCTTTCGTCATATAAGTTTCTGAACATCTCTCTGACCGCATCATCGTCAGCATCTGCAAAGTTTAATATCATTCCTCTTGGATAAGCATAGCCGGACGCAAGCAGATTGGAAGTCTTATCGGTTGCCTTCTTAAACATTGTGCCAAAATTCTCGGCTTCAATATCCCAGTTATCTTGAAAATGCTTGACAGCTTCCCACTTGTATTTTTCATCTTCCCAATGTTCAGGGAAATACTCCTTATAGCCTTCAACGA
Organism: uncultured Ruminococcus sp.; assembly: GCA_902787365.1. GTDB lineage: Bacteria > Bacillota > Clostridia > Oscillospirales > Ruminococcaceae > NK3A76. The sequence continues at coordinate 3,274 of CADAGC010000033.1, forward strand.
TAGGCGCTAATTTGTCTGAATTGATCATAATACCCTCCGTTTTGTTGAATATTATTTACATTATAGCATAAAGCAGCGAAAAAAGCAATAATCAATCTTTGATATATTTGCTATCAGCTTTGAACTGCGTGTATATTCATATTTATTCTTGCCCCAAAATCATCTCAACTGCATCCTTCATATCACTCTCACTCACCCCCATCCTCTCCATCATCAACTCAACAGCATCCATAGGGTCATCAATCTTCACCTCGCCCGCCTTTACCATATCAATCAGGTCGATCATATTAGCCGACATCTCATTCGCATCGCTCACGATCGACGGCATCTGCTCATCAGCATTAAACACGCTGTGCAGGTCACGCAGAATCTGATTGAACCGCTCCGTTATCCGATACCGCAGGAACTCATCCTCATCGACCTTAGTCTCGTTAATGTACTTCATCGCATCGTCATACCCTTCGGGCTGACTGCCCGCACCAAGAGAATAATTCTCTACACCTCGCTGCACGACTGCAGTGAGGTTGTTTATTGTGTTGATTGACTTTGCGGCAAGCTGTCTGACATAAATATCAATAGCGTTTATCAGATTGCTGAACTCCCCATGCTCGATCAGCTTGCTCACCAAATCGTTATCCTGGCGCTTTGCAAGCAGCACCTTGATTGCCTTGTCGGTCAGACCAAGCTGTTTTAGTTCAATATTCTTCGTAATACGGCTCTCGGTAAAGCCGAGCAGAAAATCAGTCGGCACATCGAAGAATTTAGCAAGGTCAACTATTCGGCTGTACCCAACATCACGCCCGTTGTCATTCTCCAGACCATTGATGACCGCCTCGGAAATGCCCGTTGCCTGTGCAAGCTGCTTGGTGGTCATGTGTCGCTCCACACGCAGATCTTTGATCTTTTCGCCAATAGTGGTTTTCATAGTATCCCTCCTGTCGGTATGGTGTAACTCTTCTGTTTACATTATACCACACTTTACAGAAATGTCGGTAACATTTTTCGGACAGTTACGACATCGTGTTTAGCTATACTAAAAATCGTACAGTTAATACCAAAGCAGCATTTTATTGATATTGCAAAGCAGTCATTATCATCATTTCATATATGAAATTTTGTTGCTCCAAAAAGAAATTTTTTCGGATTATGGAACATACGGCACAGACGTATTTTTCATGCTATTATTAATAACAGAGGGCAGCATTATCGTCATTATGCCCTCAATAGAAAACAAAGGAGAGATGAAACATGGCAAACAAAATCATCAGAGAAGAGCTCAAAGAGAGGGGTGTCCGACATTGGGAGCTTGCTGCTGCACTTGGCGTTTCCGAGCAGACGCTTGTGAGGTGGCTTCGCTTTGAGCTAGACGAAGAACGTCAGCTGGAAATGCTGATGAAGATCGAGGAGATAACAAAACGAAAGGAGAGGTCGATTGAAACTGAACGAAAAGAATGAGCTTATTTTACAGATCGCAGAGCTGCTGCGGCAGATGATTCCGGTCGAAGATGTTGCACCTGCAAAGGCTGAGGACAAACCTTCAATGCCGGAGCTGCTTACTATCAAGGAGTGTGCAGCTCTTGTCCCCGGGCTCTCGGAGCATACGGTCAGACAGCTTGTGAAGCGTGATGAGATCGCATATATGAGAAGCGGTGCAGGAAAGCGTGGCAAGATACTTGTGTATAAGTCGAGCCTGATGAAATATTTGGGTGGGACAGGCTGACGGAAAATCAACAGCCCTATCGGGTGCGGAGAGATAATTAGTGTAAAAGCGATTTTTGGAATACTTGTTTGCACCAGGGTAAGCAAGTATAGAAAGAGCCGTATTCTTCGGCTCTTTCCCCCAAATCGGAGTGTCACCTCTCCGATTTGGCTGTTAAGGGAACCCTATACCCTTAACACATATCCCCTCATTCGAGGAGCGTCTAAGAATAATGAATAATCGAAAGGAGAAAACAATTATGGCAAGAAAGTACAAACAAGTCCACCGCAAGGAGATAGATTTTTCACTTGAAGATTGGGCAAAGGTCGAGCGCAGGGCAGCGGCTTGCGGAATGAAAACGGGTACATATCTAAGGCGGATAGCACTCAATGGCAGCGTCAAGACATTTGATCTGAAAGGCGTAGCTCCGCTGATAAACGGTATGCGTACCATTTCCAATAACATCAATCAGATTGCTCGCAAGGCGAATGAAACGAACAGCATTTTTGCCGAGGATATGCGAATAATAAAAAAAACTCAAGACGAGCTTAGCAATATCCTTGCGAAATTCATTTGCAATTCCGAGTGGAATGAAGTGTAGGGTAATAATATCAGATATATAGAAGGGCAAGAGAGAACAGACCCGACATCTTTGTAATAAAAAGTTTTCAATTCGCTTTATTGCTTTACAACGTGAAATGGTGTATAATGATAATTACAGAGATGTCAAGGGTCTGATTATAGGAGGGATCAGACATTGGCAAACATAAGAAAAAGAGGTAATACATATCAGATCAGGGTATCGTGCGGGTACAAGCTCAACGGTGAGCAAGTGGTTCAAACGATGAGCTGGAAACCGCCCGAAGGCATGACACCCAAACAAGCAGAAAAGGAAGTTCAAAAGCAGGCGATACTTTTTGAGGAGAAGTGCCTGCGTGGGCAAGTCACGGCGAATGTGAAATTTGAGGAATTTGCCGAGCAGTGGTTTGAGGAGTATGCGAGGCTGAACTTGCGAAAATCGTCCTTTGAGAGAATGCGGCAAGTCACTCAACGAGTTTATCCTGCGTTTGGGCATTTGCGGCTCGACAGGATAACGGGGCGGCAGATACAACAATTCATCAACGAGCTTGTGCTCAACGGCAAGAATATGCAGACGGGCAAGCCGCTATCGAGGAAAACTGCGGTGCATCATCTCAGCTTTATCAGTGATGTTTTCAGCTATGCGGTAAGAATGGACATCGTGTCCGACAACCCTTGCAGGAAGGTCTATGTGCCGAAAGGCGGCAAGAAAGAAAAGGAGATCTATTCAATCGAGGAGATCGAGCAGCTTTTCAGGCTCTTAGAGGACGCACCACTAAAGTACCGCACGTTTTTCACGCTGGCGGTCTATACGGGCTTTCGTCGGGGCGAGTTAATGGGCTTGGAGTGGAAGGACATCGACTTTGAAAGCGGTGTTGTAAGCGTGCGGAGGACTTCAAATTACACTGTTAAGACGGGAATTTACACCGATACAACAAAGACAAAAAGCTCACAGCGTTCAATGAAGCTGCCGCAGCTTGTGCTTGATATTCTGAAGGAGTACAAAGCGGAGCAGGACAAAGAACGCAGAAAGCTCGGAACAAAGTGGTTTGAGTGCGACAGGCTTTTCGTCACTGCCGACGGACACCCGATGCACAACAACACGACCTACAACTGGCTGCGAAAGTTCTGCAAGAAAAATGATTTTCCGTTCCGGGATATTCACTCCCTGCGTCATTTTTATGCTTCGGCTCTCATCAACGAGGGCATAGATGTGGCGACGGTATCGAGTGCGTTAGGCCACTCTGCCATAAGTACAACGACGAGCATATATTTGCACGCATTCCAGGACGCAAACGCAAGGGCAAGCGAGGCTATCGCAAGCGTGCTGGACTTTTCCAAAAAAGAAACTCCTCCGCCGGATCCCGACGGAAGAGAGAAAAAGATACGTTTGATAAAGACAAGTTACGGGCAAAAGGCGTCCTCTGGACAATAATGGACAGGTAATGGACAGGCGCAGTTTGCGGGCAAAGAAAAAAGCCCGTAAACTGCGTGTTTACGGACTTTCTGCTGGTCGGAGTGACGGGACTTGAACCCACGGCCTCTACCACCCCAAAGCTTGCAAACAAATTTTGAACAAGTACTAAAAAGCGCGAAATATGCCTAAATGCGGCGTTTTGAACGAGCCTGCATTAACAATCATATCGAAACATTTTGAAACGTTTGACGAGCGTGGTGCCCACGGTTTTTTATATCAAAATAAAAGTAATTTTTTACCTAAAAAAAGCCATTAGAATTAAAGAAAAAAGTCAGTCAAAATGAATCGTTACAAAGTACAACGATTTGAAACAAAATAAAACGGTGGCCTCTACTCTTTTTCGTAGAGACTGGAAATTGAAATAGTATAAAAAAGCTCAGATTTGTTTGTTTCATTGCGATCTGTGAAACAAAGAAATGTGGGCTTTTTCTACTCCAATTCTATCATATATCAAAAGCATTCAAAACTGCTTGGTATATTCTGCACCGCCTGCGCATCGCAATGAGCCACTGCGAGAGCAGGTATAAGTTCCGTTAATATAGTTCAGCTCACTTGCTTCAAAGAAGAAAGGCGCAGGGATAGTCACATAATCGCTGTCAAAGGAGAGCATATCCTTTCCGAGCTTTACTATTTTTGATGAACCCGGACAGACCTTGTCGGCACTCTCAGTCCTTCCTCCTTTGCATCCCCTGAAATAATCGCGGCTCCACAATGATCTCTGTTTTATTCAGCCGCACGGTACAGCCCTGTAAAAGAGACTGTGGGTTCAAGCCTTGAATCTGTTATCCTTATCCGCAGGCAGTCTGTTTCGATACCGTTCAGCACAACGATGCGCTTATATCCGACAGTCGTTCCGGTATATATTTCTGTGAAAGAACCGTCCGCAAGAATATCAACAGCAAATTTCTCTATGCGCTGGCTCATTCTGATATTCTCTTTTATCACAAGATAGCCGAGTGCTGCCCTTTGCTGAAGCTTTACAGTTATCACAGCAGTATCCGAAGCCGGCATATAATAACCTTCGCAGTCGTCTGTCAATACGTTTTCTATGCCGTGTCCGGGCTTTGCGCTGTCACAGCTCAGCTCCGCTTCCGGGATAAGGTCATCAGCAAAGGCCGCTCTGAGAAATTCTCCGAGCTCGGCAAGCCTTCTCACATCGTTCTCGTGCAGAAGCCCCGCCTTTGTCGGAGGTATATTAAGAAGAAACGTACAGTTGCCGCCTGCCGAGCGGATGTAGATATCAGCAAGCTCTTTTACTGACTTGACCTTGTCATCCTCGCTTTCGTGCCAGAACCAGCCGGGGCGTATCGAGGTGTTGACTTCTGCCGGATACCATATAAGCTCCTGCTCATCGGCAAGCAGTTCCCTGCTGCCAAGGTCAGCGTCTCTTGCATCCACCCGGCGCTGACGGAATTCCTCGCTGTCAACGTGCTGGCTTTTTTTCGAGATGATCTCGCTGTCGGCTGTCCTTTTCGGAACAACACTCCATTCGGCAGGACGGGTATGCCCCTCCTCGTTGCCGCACCAGCGCACGTCAGGTCCGCAGACCGAGATGCAGGCGCCGGGCTGCAAACTGCGTATAACAGAATAATATCGCTCCCAGTCATAATACTGTTTTCTGCCGTCAGGGCCCTCTCCGCAGGCACCGTCAAACCACACAGAAAACACATCTCCGTAGCCTGTCAGCAGCTCTGTCAGCTGAGCGATGAAAAAGTCATCGTACTCTTTCCCTCTGCCGTAAAGCGGGCAGTTCCTGTCCCAGGGCGAGAGATATACTCCGAACCTTATTCCGTATTTCCGGCAGGCAGTGCTCACCTCCCTGACGACATCCCTGCCATACGGGCTGTTCATAACGCTGTGAGCGGTAGTCCGGGTGTTCCATAAGCAAAAGCCGTCATGGTGCTTGCAGGTGAATATAAGCCCTTTCATCCCGGCGGAGACTATCGCTCTCACCCACTGCTCGGCATCGAGAGAGCCGGGAGAAAAGACCTCCGGGGATTCGGTGCCGTCACCCCATTCCCTGTCGGTGAAGGTGTTCACGGTAAAGTGAATGAATGAATAGAATTCAAGCTGCTGAAAAGCAAGCTGTCTTTCCGATGGCACTATGCTTACAAGTCGTCTGTCAAGATCCATATTGTCCGCCTCCTGTGGTAAACGTTTACGATCATTATATTCCATATCGACAGCAAAGTCAATAGATGATATTATCATGATGTAACAATATGAACATCAAGTCTTCGTTGTTATGTTCTCCTTCCGGAAACATAAATAACACCACTGAGATCGAAAGCATAATAGACAAGGACTATATGTGCAGACGTGTGGTAGGTCTTGTGGGTGAGCCGTTCTCAATTGAAACGACTTCTGATTTTACAGAGGCAACGCTTACATTCAAGGTCGATAAGACTAAGCTCGGCGATACGGAATTTGACAACAGTATCACAGCGAGATCAAGACTGACATGTCCCATTTTTCGGGTTCATACCTGAAAAAGTCCTTTCCCTCATTTAAGCTGCTTCATGCCCTGAGACTTTCCTCCGAGGTTTTGTTATGTTATGATATTAATTCGGGGTGATGCCGTTCAGCCGAAGCCGCCCGTCACATTACCACATAGCCCTTGCTTTCAAGCTCCTGCTTGGCTTGCATTTTTGCCTGTTCGGCGTTGTTTACAGCATTTGCGGCGTTTGGGTTGATCATATTATCGCACCTGTTAAGCTCTGCTACAAGGCCTGCGCCCTTGTTCTGTGCGGCGAGGTTCTTTATCCTATTTATATCGTCCCAGGTCGTCATGTTGTTTGTCATGAGCTTCCAGTCATCACGCTTGAGGATACTTTCTGCGGTGTTTGCAATGCCCTGCTCGGAAAGTGTCTCCTTGTTGAGCTGGTTTATCTCATAGCCCCTCATGTTCTTGTAGTTGGGCTGAAGCTCCTTAAGCTGCTTGCCCGACAGATTTACAGCCAGCACCTTTGCGGCGTAGTCTGTGACGAGTGCTTTCTGCTGCTCAAAGAACTCCTCCTTGGTCATGCCCTCGGGGCATTCCTGCTCGGTCTTAAGCTGCGGTGTGTAGGTGCTATTCACCTTGTCGTGTGCAGCGTTTATTTTCGGATCGAGTTCCTTTGCAAGCTTTATCTTGCGCCTTGCGGCATCTCTGTCGTCCATCATATTAAACTCTATCTGTGTCAGCTCGCTGCCGTATGTACCGCCCTCGAGCTTGGGCAGCTTTTTTACAGTCTCTCTGTAGCCCGGCAGAGATTTGCCTATCTTCTCACCAAAAGCCTTTGACCATTCAAGTCTTTCTGCGCCCACGCCGTGAGTCGCCTTGAACATATTGGTAAAGCCCGTGTGCTCATCGGTGTAGGTGTTTGCGGCTTTCATCAGGCTTTCAAGGTTGTCTGCGAGTATCTTCGACATCTGCTGATCAACGTCTCTGCCGTTTGTCTTTATGAAGTTGTAGTTGTCCTGCACTCTTTTTGCTGTTTTGGCAAATTCTATGTACGAGGGCGACATATCATCATCAGCTGCATCACGCTGATCATAGTCCTTGGTTATCTTATCAAGAAGCGGCAGCAGCCCGAAGTAAACATCATCTGTCGCATTGTAAAAATTCTTTATGGAATTGTAGCGCTGCGTGGGCTTTTCGGTGTTCATGAACATTCTTTCTTCGGCTACGTTTATGCGGCCAAGGAGAACATCATAATGCTTGGTTCTGAAAGGATTCCAGTCTGATTTAAATGGCTCATGTATTTTTGCGAGTTCTTCATACTCTGTTTTCAAAGTGTTCTTGCTTTGTGTGGCAAAGTCCTTGATAGTAGAGGAAAGCACGCCATGCTCGGGGTGCTTTTCGACAAAATTACGGCATCTCTCAACTATACAATCATAGGCATTTTCGATTTCCCGCTGTGAAATATCATCAGTAACAGGCTGGTTGTTATCATATACCTGCCTGTGATCCTTTTCTATTAATGATCTCATACCGTGACCGAGCTTGCCGAACTCTTCAAGAACTTCACAAAGCTCATTATATTCCTGTGAAGGCGGATCGATATTCTTTGCCTTAAGCTGTTCAAGAAACTCTCTTGCCTTTTTGCTTTCTTCAAGACGCCTGTTATCAAACTCAACATGCTTCTGCTTATCGTTTAATGCCTTGTTTCTTAACGCTTCGAGTTCATCAAAAGATTTGCATTCGTTTATCATCCTTATTGAATCGGGTACTTTTTTTATCGCCTTATCAGGGTCTTCATGGGTGTGTAATACGAAATTACTTACTTTTTCTTTAAAACTTGTTATGACTATGTTTGTTTCTTTTTGGTATCTTTTCTTAGTTTCTTCGTCAAGCTCTTCATGGGTATCCCAAGCTTTTTTGAATGGTATTTCTTCGCCTCTCGCCACGTTGAGCGTTGAGACAAGATTTTGGAATTTGGGCTTTTCTAAAACTTTAGTATATGACATATTTATCTGTCGGAGCATATCATTGGAGGCTTCAATTTTCCGCCCGAGATTTTTGTCATTGATCAGAGCAAATCTGCTTGACATATTAGTTATCGTTTTGGGCTCATCAGCAATAAGCTCGGTGTTTTTTATCATTCCAAGCTTCATATCATGTTTGACTTCATCCATTTTTTTGCCGAGTTCTATACGGGAGTCAACTACTTCTTCGACAAGGTGGTTGAATAGGCTTATAACGTTTGCATCTCTCGTCGGGTCTGCTGCCATTTTCTCTACGTATGCTGCGATCGCATTTGAAAAATGGCTGAGATTGGATTCTTCTATATTCTGCGTGGGGTCTGCATCAAACTCCTCGTGATATTTCTGCGCCGTAGTCACCATATAGCGGGCAAGGCCTTTGATGTCGCCTGCCTTTTCAAATGCTTTCATTTTTGCGTATACTTCTTTTTTCATGTTTGAATAGCTCTTTGGCATTGTAATTACCTCCGTTTATATAAGAGTTTTGGGTCTTCCATTAGTAATACCCCAAAAACGCCCGTTTGGTTGCATGGGGAGATCTATCACTTGTTGAAGAAAGTAAAACCATAAAATCACAAACGCCTGACGCAAGTTGCTGAGCAGAAAATAATTAGTCTCTCCTCAATAACCCGTTTTTCTCAGATTCCCTCCGAAATCAGCCTTTGTTCATCTACCCACAGCATAAAAAATGGCTGCAACAAAAAGTTAAGATTTTTATAAAACTGCCTGCAATAAAAACTCAGGCGGCCTGCATATACTGCACAACCGCCTGAAAGCTTATTATCCCGCAGGCATACAATACTGTTTTATTTACCCACGGCAGGTAAAATATCAACAGAGTAAATCGTGGCCTATGAGAAGATTCTTCTTATCTTCATCAGATATATCATCTGTACCGCAGCCGCCGCTGACAAGTTCAAGTGCCTGCATGGAAAGCTCAACATCATTTTCGTTTGCAAGTTCCATAAGCTCCTCTTTGGTGGTGCAATTTCTTGCAGCCTGCTGAAGCTGTGGCGGCATATCCTTTATATACTCTTCAATATCAAAGCTTATCCTTGACATATAAGTCACTCCTTTTTACTGTATTATCCCGTAACGCGGTGCGGTATCATCATCTGCGCTTGATATCAGTGCTGCCGCATTCTGCGCAGTATAAGCTCGTCCTTGGTCTTGCAAGCCCTTGCCTTTTCCTGCAATTCGGGGGAAAGACCCTCAATGTACTTTTCAAATTGTGCGTTCATGGTTATACCTCATCGTGGATCTCATGATCGTTCTCTGCAATAAATGCGTTCATTAGTATATTACCTTGTCATCTTTTGAATACCCGCATTTGGGGCATTTCCAGACAGAGTTGTATAGGTGGTCCATTACTGCTCCGCATCTATCACAGTTGAGAGCAGTTCCGCAGCCGCCCGAAACAAGCTCTAAAGCGTCTTCGGGGAGTTCGAGGTCATTATCGGCGATAAAGGCGCTGAGCTCCTCCTTAGTCTTGCAGGCTCTTGCCTTTTCCTGCAGCTCGGGGCTTAAGCCCTCGATGTACTTTTCAAATTGTGCGTTCATAGTGTTTTCCTCCTTTATGATTATGATTTACCAAGTCTTCTGTGCTTTAAGTGCATTATATTCGGATTGGCTTATTTCAATACATTCTATTTTACCCACCATTCCCGATACGACGGGTACAATTAAGTAACGAGTTTCTCCGCATTTGCTGCATACTTTAGTAATCAGATCATGAACGGTCTTGCCGTTATACCTAATATGCTTATCGTTTGAACCCAGATTTGGCAGCATACCAATTCTTTCGGTCTCCTGAAAAATATGTTCACAGCCTTCTGTAGTGCAGCCGCCTGCCACGCCTTCAAGTGCGTCCATAGGTATCTCCATATCTTCATCGGCAGCAAGCTCTAAAAGCTCATTTTTTGTTTTGCAGGCTCTTGCCTTTTCCTGTAATTCGGGTGATAAGTCCTTGATGTACTCCTCTAAATTGAATTCGTTTGTCATAGTGTTTTCCTCCTCTTATTAAAAAGTATTAAGTGAAATCAGAGTTTAATATCAGCTTTGCAGTAAGGGCATTTACCGAGTTCATACATAAAGTTGAAATCCTTACCGCATTTATCACAGTGCAATCCTACGACTGAACCGCCGCCACCTGAACAATTCGGGCATTCTCCCAAATCTTTAGGATACACTTGTCCGCATTTGGGGCAAGATACTGTTTCCCTATGAATAATATAACCGCCTGCAACGCCTTCAAGCGCTTCCATAGGTATCTCCATATCTTCATCGGCAGCAAGCTGTAAAAGTTCTTCCTTAGTGCTGCAAGCCCTTGCCTTTTCCTGTAATTCGGGCGATAAGTCCTTGATGTACTCCTCTAAATTGAATTCGTTTGTCATAGTGTTTTCCTCCTTTATGACTATGATTTACCAAGTCTTCTGTGCTTTAAGTGCATTATATTCGGATTGGCTTATTTCAATAGGTTCTATAGCAACAAATCCCGTCGTCGCCGATACGGAGGGTACAATTAAGTAACGAGTTTCTCCGCATTTGCTGCATACTTTAGTAATCAGATACTCAACGATCTTGCCGTTATACCTAATATGCTTATCGTTTGAACCCAGATATGGCAGCATACCAATTGTTTCGGTCTCCTGAAAAATATGTTCACAGCCTCCTGAAGTGCAGCCGCCTGCCACGCCTTCAAGTGCGTCCATAGGTATTTCCATATCTTCATCGGCAGCAAGCTGTAAAAGCTCTTCCTTAGTGCTGCAAGCCCTTGCCTTTTCCTGTAATTCGGGTGATAAGTCCTTGATGTACTCCTCTAAATTGAATTCGTTTGTCATAGTGTTTTCCTCCTTTGTAAAACTATTCTTCTTTTTTCACATATCTTTTCCCGATTCTATAGCTGTTGCAACGACCACATACTAGAGGACAATCATAATAATCTTCAATATATATATCTGTACTCCCGCAGTCCATACAGTATGCCTCATAAGAATCACACCCGCCTGCTACATTTTTAAGTGCTTCCATAGGTATCTCAACATCTTCTTCTGCCGCAAGCTGTATAAGCTCCTCTTTGGTCTTGCAAGCCTTTGCCTTTTCCTGCTGTTCGGGTGATAAGTCCTTGATGTACTCCTCTAAATTGAATTCGTTTGTCATAGTGTTTTCCTCCTTATAATTTATTACGCAAGCAGGCACCCGAGCGCCGCCTTTAGTTTACAAACACATTATAGCACACCCCCTGCAACAAAAGCGCAACAAATAAGGCAGATATGCAAATTAATAATTCACAAACTTTTTATATTCGATTTGTAGAGTATTACTAAAATAACGTTTTCGGTATTTGCGCACATACGCAAAAACGCTGTTTAGCTTGACATTTCGGCGTATTTATGGTAAAATATAAAAGCAAGGCAATGAATTAACAAAAAGGATATAAGCTATGAAATTGAACGAAATGATCAGGCAGCACGGGCTTGATGAGCGTGAAGAGCATCAGCTAAGAGAATACATAAAAAACCGCTATGAAAGCACACAGCCGCCCTTTGAAAACAGCAGTGAGCTTATAAAGCCGTTCAAAAGTCTTGCAGCAATGGCGCAGCTTTTCGGTGCGGCAGAAATAATAAACAAAAAACTATGCCCGGCACACCCCGTAAGCTACCGTGATCCTGACGGTGTAAGGCTTGAGATATATGATTCATTTGCAGGAGAGATACCCGTTATATATGCCGGCAACTCAGCCGATTTTGAAGCGCTTGTTACAAACATAGTAAACAAGGGCGTAAGAAATGAAAGCATATCATCAACGGGTGCGTCTTTTGTATATGGCAAAAGCGTAAGGTTTTTAATAGTTTCGGCAAAGCCATACAGCAATGTTTCAGCAGCCGAAATTGGGCTTGATGATGAAGAGTGGCATAAAAAGTCTATGCAGATAAGGCTAAGCCACGAATGTACCCATTACTTTACAAAGCAGGAATACGGCATATCTGAAAACAACCTGCATGATGAGCTTATGGCAGACTTTACCGGTATTTACAATGCCTTTGGCTTTTACAGGGCAGAGTGGTTTTTAAGATTTATGGGCATAATAAGCGGCGGAGGATCAAGGTTTTCGGTTTACACCGGGGGGCTTTTCAAAAAAGCAGCCGGCGCCGCAGCAGATATAACAGTGCAGGCAGCCGCCTGCCTTGAAAAATGGTCTGAAACAGAAAACTTCAGAAAGCTTACAGATGCCGAAAGAATAAGGCTTATGTGCAGACTCGGCATTGAAGGTATGCTTGAAGGCAGTTTTTGATATAATCGAGGGTTTATAAATCTTCTAAATACTGAATGACCGGATAAGGGTGATGAAAAATGGCAGAAAACAAGCCTGAGATATTCAGAAAAAAATCTATTGAGAGCATATCCTCGCCCGAACAGCTAAACGACTACTTAAAGGTAACGAATGTAGGGGTATGGATGGTATTTGCAGCAGTTATAATATTTTTAGGCGGGCTTATTGCGTGGAGTGCTGTAGGCAGGCTTGAGACCACCGCAAACGGTGTAGCGGTAGTAGAAAACAAAACGGCGCAGATACTTATAACCGATACCGCCAATACCGATATAGAAGCCGGTATGACAGTTCGCATAGGCGATGAGGAATACATTATAACCGCCGTAGAGAAAGACTCGCTCGGAAGAAACGTTGCATATGCGCCGGTACTTGAATCTGACGGCAAATATGATGTTGAGATAGTTGTAGAAAGCGTTGCTCCTATAAGCTTTCTATTAGGCTGAGAGGGCATTTATGAGTACAAGGAAAATAAAGCCTACCATAACCAAGGGCTATGCAAAGGTGCCTATAATAATGCAGCTTGAAGCGCTTGAATGCGGTGCGGCATCGCTGGCTATGGTAATGGCTTATTATGACAAATGGGTACCTCTTGAACAGGTAAGAAGTGACTGCGGCGTATCGCGTGACGGTTCAAATGCCAAAAATATATGCAAAGCGGCAAAATCATACGGGTTCAAAGTACAGGCGTTCAGCAGAACACCAAAGAGCATAAAGGAAAAAGGAAAGTTTCCCTGCATAATACACTGGAACTTCAATCACTTTGTAGTGCTTAACGGCTTCAAGGGCAAATACGCCTGCATAAACGATCCTGCAAGGGGTGCTATCAAAGTAGGCCCTGAGGAATTTGACAGGGCATTTACCGGCATAACGCTGAACATAACGCCCGATGAAGGCTTTGAGCCGGGCGGCAAGCGGCAAAGCACACTTTCATTTGCAAAGAAAAGGCTTATAGGTGCAGGTGCTGCCGTTTTATTAGTTATGCTTACCACTGTAATATCTTCAATGTTTGGCATTATCAACCCGATAATGTCAAAGATATTTATGGACAGGCTGCTTACCAAAACAAACAGCAGCTGGCTTATGCCGTTTATAGCGCTTATGACTGTACTTGCCGCCGTGCAGATAATAGTCGGGTTGGCGCAGACTATATACAGCTTAAAAATAAACGGCAAGATGTCGGTGATAGGAAGCACCTCATATATGTGGAAGGTGCTGCATATGCCAATGGAGTTCTTCTCGCAGAGAATGGCAGGCGACATACAGTCAAGGCAGGTCACCAATGCTTCTATAGCAAGCACGCTTGTAGATACCTTTGCGCCGCTTATACTCAATACCATAATGATGATAATATACCTGTGCCTTATGCTAAGGCAGAACGTATGGCTTACCCTTATAGGCATAAGCACGCTGCTTATAAACATTTTCATGTCAAGGATAATATCAGAAAAGCGCGTGAACATAACAAGGGTAAAACAGCGTGACAGCGCAAAGCTGAGTGCTACCACAGTAGCCGGCATAGAAATGATAGAGACCATAAAGGCAAGCGGTGCAGAAAACGGCTTTTTCCAGAAATGGTCAGGGTATCAGGCATCTGTAAATGCGCAGGATGTAAAAAGCGCAAAGATGAACAACCACCTTGGTATGATACCCACATTCCTTTCAACATTTGCAAACTATGCAGTAATGATAATGGGCATATGGTTCGTTATGCACGGCAAGTTCACACTTGGTTCGCTGCAGATGTTCCAGGGCTTCCTGGGTTCGTTTATGTCACCTGCAACTATGCTTATAAGTGCCGGGCAGACTATACAGGAAATGCGCACACAGATGGAGCGTGTTGAAGACGTTATGCAGTACCCCGACGATCCCAATGCCGGAGACAGGATAATAGAAGGCGACAAGCTGAGAAAGCTTGGCGGCAAGGTAGAGCTTAAAAACATAAGCTTTGGTTATTCAAAACTTTCAGAGCCTTTGATAAGCGATTTTTCAATGTGCATGGAGCCGGGCAGCAGAGTAGCTTTTGTAGGCGCTTCGGGCTGCGGAAAATCTACGCTTTCCAAGATAATATCAGGGCTTTACCAGCCATGGAGCGGCGAGGTATTATTTGACGGCAAGCCGAGGGATCAGCACAGCAGGGCTGTAATGACGGGTTCTATAGCCGTTGTTGACCAGGATATAACGCTTTTTGAAGGCACTATTGCCGACAATATAAAAATGTGGGACGAATCGATAAAAGACTTTGAAATGATACTTGCTGCCCGTGATGCACAGCTGCACGAAGACATTATGGCGCGTGAAGGCGGCTACCAGTGCAGGCTTGTATCGGGCGGGCGCGATCTTTCGGGCGGTCAGAGGCAGCGAATGGAGATAGCGCGTGTGCTTGCACAGGATCCTTCAATAATAATACTTGATGAAGCCACCTCGGCACTTGATGCAAAAACGGAATACGAAGTGGTAAAATCGATAAAGGAAAGAGGAATAACCTGCATAGTAATAGCTCACAGGCTCTCGACCATACGCGATTGTGATGAGATAATAGTTCTTGATAAAGGCAAAGTTGTTGAACGCGGAACACACGATGAGCTTATGAAGCTTGGCGGCACCTACACCGACCTTGTTACCAATGAATAAAGGAGGAACGGCTCTTGGGCTGGTTTGAAAAACAGATAAAGCAACGAAACGACCTGGATCAGCAGCTGTTTGAGGATTCCTTCTTTCGTGCGGCAAGCGTCGTTCTCGGGCATAGAACTGCCACAAAGATAAGTGACAGGCACATTATAACAAAGCAGGCTATTGATGATATACTAAAATACTACCACTTCAAGCCGGTAGAGCTTCCCAAAAGCATAAAGGAGCATGAGGAACAGCTTGATTACTGTCTGCGCCCCCACGGGCTTATGAAAAGGCAGGTAGAGCTTGATGAAAACTGGTTCAAAGACGCATTCGGTCCCATACTTGCCTATACAAAAGAAGACAAAGAGCCTGTTGCGCTTTTGCCGTGCAGGCTGAAAGGCTACTGCTACACTGACAGGAACACAGGCAAAAAAGTAAAGCTTACCAAAAAGACCGCACAGCTTTTTGACAGGCAGGCATATTGCTTTTATATGCCTTTTCCGCAGAAAAAGCTTGGCGTGCCGGATCTTATACGTTATATGAAAAGCTGCTTTACCATGAGCGATCTTATGGTCATAATAATCGCAACGCTTGCAGTAATGGGCATAGGAATGATAATGCCAAGGATAACAAAAATACTGACAGGCCCCGTTGTGGCAAGCAAAAACACAGATATGCTTATAGGCATATCAGTATTTATGATATGCACGGCAATATCCACGCAGCTTTTAACTTCGGTAAACAGTATGCTGAGTACAAGGCTGCAGACAAAGAGCAGTCTTGGTGTTCAGGCGGCTATGATGCTAAGGGTTATGAGCCTGCCCGCAAACTTTTTCAGAAAATTCAGTGCCGGTGAGCTTACAAGCAAGGCCATGTCGGTAAACTCTCTTTGCACAATGCTTCTAGGACTTTTTGTAGGCACAGGACTAAGCTCGCTGGCTTCGCTTTTATACATTACACAGATATTCAGCTTTGCGCCTGCGCTTGTTATACCATCGCTTGTTATAATACTTATAACTGTAGTATTCAGTATGGTATCATCTGTAGTACAGATAAAGATAAGCAAGCGGCAGCTTGAACAAAACGCAAAGGAATCAGGTATGTCGTATGCTATGATAAGCGGCGTTCAGAAAATAAAGCTTGCAGGTGCAGAAAAAAGATTCTTTGCACGCTGGCTTGATCTTTACAGTGAGGGCGCTGAGCTTACATATGCTCCCCCCTTGTTTATAAAAATAAACGGCGTTATAACAACAGCCATAACGCTTATATCAAACATAGTGCTTTATTACCTTGCAGTAAAAACAGATGTAAGCCAGTCGGATTACTACGCATTTACTGCGGCATACGGTTCGGTAATGGGTGCATTCACATCGCTTGCAGGAATGGCGCTTTCAGTGGGCAGGGTAAAGCCTATACTTGATACCGCAAGACCTTTTCTTGACATAGAGCCGGAGGTATCGGAAAAGCGAGAGCTTGTTACAAAGCTTGCAGGCAGCATAGAGCTAAACAACGTATTCTTCCGCTACAATGAGAACTCGCCTTACATAATAAACAATATGTCGCTTAAAATAAAGCCGGGCGAATACGTTGCTATAGTAGGCAAGACGGGCTGCGGCAAATCAACGCTGATGAGGCTGCTTTTAGGCTTTGAAAAGCCCGAAAGAGGTGCTATATACTATGACGGCAAGGATATAAACAGCCTTGATCTTTGCTCGCTGCGCAGAAAGATAGGCTCGGTTATACAAAGCGGCGGACTTTTTCAGGGCGATATATTCTCAAACATAATAATTTCAGCGCCGCACCTTACACTTGACGAAGCGTGGGAGGCTGCCGAAACAGCCGGAATAGCCGATGACATAAGGGCAATGCCTATGGGTATGAACACGCTTATTTCCGAAGGCCACGGCGGCATATCAGGCGGGCAGAAGCAGCGCCTTATGATAGCCCGCGCAGTTGCGCACAAGCCAAAGATACTTATGTTTGACGAAGCAACAAGCGCACTTGACAACAAAACACAGCGTCAGGTAAGCGAAGCCCTTGATTCTATGGGCTGCACAAGAATAGTTATAGCGCACAGGCTTTCAACAATACGCCACTGCGACAGAATACTTGTTCTTGACGGCGGCAAAGTTACCGAAGAAGGCACCTATGAAGAGCTTATAGCGCAAAACGGCTATTTTGCATCTCTTGTTGAACGGCAGAGGCTTGACAACGAATAACGGCATTATAACAAAACAGCAGAGGCACAGTAAAACAAGTGCTTCTGCTGATTTTTTTATTTTTCAAAAACAGATATTGCCGAGCTGTTTTGCCAGCCTTCAAGGGCAGCTTCAGTTTTCTGATACCAGCCGTTTTCGTAGAAAATACATTTGGTTATATCAGAGCCGAACAGGTCAAGCTCTTTTGGCGAATAAAGCCCGCCAAGAGCAGGGCAGCCGCCGTTGCAGTATTTATAATAACTGCACGCTGCACATTTTTCGTTATTTTTAAGCTGCTTATGAAGATTTGCACACACAAGCGACATATAATCGCCGCCTGAAAGCAGTTCTTCAAGGCTTTTTTCGTGAAGGTTGCCAAGGTGTATATTATGCTCTTCAAAATAGCCTGACATTTGCAGGCAGGGTATTATATCGCCGCCGGAAGTAACGCCTATCATTCCCCTGTTGCCCTTGCATATAGGATCGGTAGGCTTATAATTACCGCTTTTGCAAAGCACAGCATCAAGGGTATAGCTTTTACTAAAAGGATATGCTCGCAGAAACTGCCACACTATAACGTTCATTTTCATTGAGCTTTCTTTATATGCTTTCATAAATTCAAGCATTTTTTCGTAGTATTCTTCTATTTCAAGGCAGCTGTCGGGAGCATTCTCCTGCCAGCGCGGAACATCAGTAGTACGGATAAGCCTGAGATCTGATACGCCCATACTGTCAAGCTTCTGCGCTGTTGCCATAAGAGTATGCAGGTTTTTTCTGTGTACCTGCGTCTGCGACATTACACGAAAGCCGTTTTTTACACAAAGCTCAATAGCGGCAAGCGTTTTTGGCTCAGCACCCTTTTTATCTCTCATCCAGTCGTGGCAGCCTATGCCGTCAAATGATATTTTTATAAAAGGCTTACAGCCCATGGCTTTCATTTCGTCAAGAATATCCTGCGTTATAAAATAGCCGTTTGTGTTAAGCTCTTCAACAAACATACCGCGCTTGTGTATCTCTTTAAGTATATCCATAAAGTGCGGGTGAAGCATAGGCTCGCCGCCGGTTATGGTAAATGCATTTACTCCGCAGTCTTTTGCCTGATCAAGAAGCACAAGTATATCCTCAAACTTCCACTCGGTCATTATTGGCGCATTATCTGCCGCATTAAAGCAATGCAGGCAGTTATAATTGCATTTTCCCGTTATCATAAAATTCATTTTGGGAAAATACCTGTGTGCATAGCTTTTATACTTTGACCACTCTGACGGCTCATTGCCCTGCTCGCATTGTTCTATAAGCCCCTTTTTCTCAAGCCCTATTGACAAAGGCGAAGGAAGAATGAACTGCTGTGAATCACATTCAAGCAAAAAATCAAACTCCTCCTGTGTAAGCCCCTTTGCATAAGGATCGTTTTTTACATAATATGCACGCGGAACGAATTTCCAGCTTCTCAGTGCAATATTATCCTTTATTCGGTAATACACCTTTCCCACTCCTTAATTTGCTGTGTTTTTGCCGCACCACAGCGGCTTTTTGCTCAGTGTCACTCTACAGGCACCTGTATAATTATTCTTCTTTTTTCACATATCTGTGCCCGATATTATTGCCGTTGCATCGACGACATCTAAGTGGTTCATAAAGATCATCAGGAATATATATATCTGTGCTTCCGCAAGCTACACAAAAATACTCGGTTTTACCGCACCCGCCTGCTACATTTTCAAGTGCTTCCATAGGTATCTCGACATTTTCTTCTGCCGCAAGCTTCATAAGCTCCTCTTTGGTCTTGCAAGCCTTTGCCTTTTCCTGCTGTTCGGGGGTAAGGTCTTTTATGTATTCATCAATATTAAATTCGTTTGCCATAGCTTTTCCTCCTTATGTATTACTATTCTTTTACCACACGTCTTCCGATATTATCGCTGTTGCAATGACAGCATCTTTGACGATAATCATAACCAGAGTCATCTGGCTCAGCAAGATATATATCTGTACTCCCGCAGTCTTTACAGAAAAACTCGAGTTTACCGCACCCGCCGCCTGCTACATTTTTAAGTGCTTCCATAGGTATCTCAACATCTTCCTCTGCCGCAAGCTGTATAAGCTCCTCTTTGGTCTTACAAGCCTTTGCCTTTTCCTGCTGTTCGGGGGTAAGGTCTTTTATGTATTCTTCAATGTTAAATTCGTTTGCCATAGCTT
>CADAGC010000034.1 GCA_902787365.1 uncultured Ruminococcus sp.
GACACCTCGTCATAACCAGTCTGCTCGCAAAGGCTCTTTGTCTCGTTCTTTATCTTATCAACGCTCTTTTCCCTGAACGGGCGATAGATAAACCCTGCCTGACAAAAGCGGCAGCCCCTTATGCACCCACGCAGCACCTCGACCACCGAACGGTCGTGAACTATGCTTGTATAGGGAACAACAAAATAATCAGGGAAATACACCTTATCAAAATCAGCGATAACACGCTTTTTTATCTTTTCGGGCGCTTCGGGCACATTAGGTGTTATGCTCATCAAGGTGCCGTCTTCTTTGTACTCCACATCATAGAACTCGGGAACATACACTCCCTCTATCCCAGCCGCAAGGCGCAAAAACTCCTCCCTTGTTCCGCTGCGCTTTTTCACCTCGGCGTAAAGATCCATTAACTCTAAATTGACCTCCTCGCCCTCGCCAATGATGAATATATCAATAAAATCCACCAACGGCTCGGGGTTGCAGACACAAGGCCCTCCTGCCACAACAATATTGCGAAGACCTGTTCTCTCGCTCTTAAGCACAGGCACTCTGCCCAGCTCGAGCATCGATAGAATATTTGTATAAGAAAGCTCATACTGAAGCGTAAAACCTATCATATCAAACTCATATAATGGGTCAAGGCTCTCCAAGCAGTAAAGAGGTATGTCGTTATCTATAAGCACCTGCTTATAGTCCATTTCCACCATAAAGCAGCGCTCACACCAGAAGTTCTCACGCTGATTCTTCAAGGCATAAAGTATCTTCATGCCAAGATGTGACATACCTATATCATACACATCAGGGAAGCAGAATGCAAACCTTACATCTATCTTTGATTTATCCTTTATAACGCTGCCGTGCTCGCCGCCGATATAGCGTGCGGGCTTCTGAACATTTAACAGCAGCTGCTCTATCTTTTCCTTGTAGTTCATTTTATTCTCCTTATGTGTCGATACGTTCAAGGGCGTGGATATTCCTGTTTCTGTAGTTTAAGTCATCTCTTTTTGTAAAGCCTATCTTCTCCCAAAAGACATTACCCGTCTCGTTCCTGCCAAAGACCACAAGGGCAGTCTTGTTTATCCCTTCCCTTTCAAGGGCTGACATGGCGTTGTCAACAAGCGCTCTGCCGACACTCTGCCTGCGATACTGCGGCAGCACGGCTGTATGATATATATACCCTCTCCTGCCGTCATTCCCCGAAAGGATAACGCCTATCACTTTTCCCTCGTTCTCTGCCACAAAGCAGGTGGTCGGGTTGCGTTTTATAAATCTATCTATTCCCTCACGGCTGTCATCTGTGGTGTTTAGTCCCATTCCGGGGGTGTTAATCCACAGATCATATACCGCATCATAGTCATCAATCGTCATCACTCGGTAGGTTATCATGTTTTATCCCTCCGTCAGCTTATTTTATCCTATTATATCATAAAAACCGAATGATTGCAAGCTATGAAAGGATCTCACAAACAGATATATACACAAAAGTTATAAGCAAAGAAACATTCAGCCCAAACAATAAGGTTATCAAAAACACAAGGCAGCCAAGTATAATGATAAATATATTCCTTATATGCTCGACCGCAGTAGATGAAGGAAAAAGCAAAGATACTATCCGCCCGCCGTCAAAATATGTAAACGGCAGAAGATTGAATATCGCACAGAACAGATTATATCCCGCCCCGTTTCTAAGACCCAAAGCAGAAAGCAAGACCGCAAGCAATATATTAGCAAAAGGCCCTGCAAGAAGAATCAATATATCGGCTGAATTTGAAGAATCTATACCCTTTTGTCGTCTAATAAGCATTCCGCCGCCGTAAAGGATAAGAGCCTTAGCCTTTACACCAAGCAACAGCATAGCCGCAAAATGCCCAAGTTCGTGAAACATACAGCAGCATATACACATCAAAAGCTGCGCTCTCATATCACCCGCAGAAAACGAAAGAAACCCCACAAGTGCCAAAAAACTGAATGACACACCAAATGTCACGCCTTTGACCTTTATACTATACATAAACCTCACCCAGCTAATCATATGCAAAAGACCGTGCCAAAAATGCACGGTCTTTGATTAAGTATAGTTATAATTCCTTTTCTTTCTTGATGCCGAAAACCAGTCTGAATATCCCAGACAGAAGCTTTGGGCTTTTTACTACAACTATTTTCATAATAACACCTCCAATGATACAGCCTTAAGGTATAATATGAAAACAGATATAAATGTGTGAAAGCTATCTTCTTGACTGAATAACAAGAAGCTTGCCGCTTGAAAAGCTCACACAAGCACTTTCAGAAATAATAGAGTTAGAAACACCTAACGGAAAGCCGTTATCAAGCGTGATAGCATCGGCTTCGTATTTAGTGCCCGAAATTGAAAGGTGCTCAACCTTTTCGCTGTAGGCGAATAATGACAGCGAGAAACCCTCTATGTTCTTGATAATATATCTTCCTTGTGGAAGAAGAGTGATAATATCATTATCCCCTGAAATAACACCGCTTCCGCCGTTATTTACAATATAAGCAAGTGACTGTATATTTCCAATCAGATGATCAACGCTGCCGCCAAGAGCGCCATATATCATAAAGCTTTTTAAGCCCTTTGAAAATGCGTGCTTTATGGCAAGACAAAGATCTGTATCATCTTTCTTAACAGGGAATATTAGCACATCATCTCGCTGCGGCTTCGGTGACGAATCAAAATCACCGATAACTATATCACACTCTATTCCAAGATCTCTGGCAAGGTAGTAGCCTTTGTCAGCACCGTAAACAGTTGAATCAGCTATAAACTCCTTATCAAGAGTACGCTGTGAAACAGGCTCACCGCCGACAAATATCGTGCATTTATCAGACATTTTTGTACTCCCACTCCTTAAGCTTTGAAGCCTCCTCATACATCAGCGCATAGCTGTCGTGCCGTGAGCGAGGTATATCGCCATTTTCAACAGCTTCAAGAACAGCACAGCCCTTTTCCTTGATATGTGCGCAGTCGGGGAAACGGCAGTTGCCCTCATATCTTTCAAATTCAGGGAAGCAGCCTGCAAGCTTATCCTTAAAGATTATATCATACCTGTTTGTATCAAACGAGGAAAATCCGGGTGTGTCGGCAACATACCCACCGCCCGGCAGCTTATAAAGCTCAACGTGCCTTGTGGTGTGTCGTCCACGACCGAGCTTTTTGCTTGTCTCACCCGTTTTAATATCTATTCCGGGGAAGATATTATTGAGCAGAGATGATTTCCCGACGCCTGTATTGCCCGTAAAGGCACACAGCTTGCCACTCAAAGATGCAGCAAGCTCCTCGCTGCCTTCGCCTGTGGTGTTATCAATCTCATAAACATCAAAGCCACATTGCCTGTATATTTTTGTCAGCTCACCAGGCTCAGTTCGGTCTATCTTGGTAAACACGATAACGGGCTTTATGTCCTTGAAATGTGCTATAGCTGTGAGCTTGTCGATTATCAGCGTGTTTGGCTTCGGGTCAACAGTCGAAGAGACAAGCACCAGCACATCAAGATTTGCAAGCGGCGGTCTTACTATAAAAGACCTTCTGTCATAAATCTTGTCTATAACGGCAGAGCCTTCCTGCTCGAAAGATATCTCAACTTCATCACCGCACACGGGCGATATGCCTTTTTTTCTGAATATGCCACGTGCAGTACATTCATATACACCCTCGGGGGCTTCTACTGTGTAGCTGCCCCCGAGAGATCTTATTACTATTGCTTTCATACATCAAACGCCCTGAGCGTCGCCGCCCTGCTGAACATCGCCGCCTTCGTCGCCGCCGTCATCGGGTGCCTGTGTCACCTGAGGCTCGGGCTCGGTATCATCGGGCTCGGGCTCAGTCTGAGCAGGCTCAGTTGTTGTAGTAGTCGTTGTAGTAGTTGTTGTCGTTGTGGTCGTAGGTGTGATATTATTGAATTCCTTGACCTTTTCGTCACCGATCTTCTTAACATCACCTGTTCCGAAATCAACGTCAAACTTGATGTAGTTCTCAACAGTCTTGTTAGTTGTGTTATTCTTGATGTAGATTGCAAATGTCTGAGTCTTCTTGCCCTTTACAGGAACATTGATAGTGCTGCCTGCTGCCGACTCCGCCTTATCTACGTTCTTATATGTCGCAACGTTACCGTTAGAGTAAACTTCGATCTTGTAAGAGCCGTGAGCACCTGCGGGTATGAATACAGGAAGCATAAGCTCTGTGGGCGAGATTTCACCTGTCGAGATGCCGAGAACAACTATTGTATCCTTGGGAACCCAGGTATTAGGATCTTCTGACTGAGCAACGACCTTGCCCTTGTTGCCTTCCTGCTCAACTTCGCTTATCTCATACTTAAGCTTATTAGCCTTAAGGAGCTTAACAGCATCTTCCTTGGAAAGACCAGAGCAGTCAGGTACCTTAACATCGGTAGAAACAGGGCCTGCTGATACGAATACAGTTACTGTCGAGCCCATGCTCACCTTTTCGTTAGCGGCAGGCTGAGTCTTGATAACTCTGCCCTCTTCGATGTTTTCATCGTTCATAGTTACCTTGGCAGATATAAGGTCGAACTTTTGCAGCTCATTATCCGCCATATCAAAGGTAAGATTCTTAACATCGGGGACTGTGGTCTTTTTGCTGCCCATACTTACCTTTACGCTTATGTTATAGCCTTCCTTGACTATCTTGCCCTGTGTATCGCCCTGCCAGAATATAACGCCCTCGTCATACTCGGTGTTATACTCGTTCGAGGTCTCAAATATCAGCTTATCGCCAAATTCTTCCTGAACTTCAAGAAGTGACCTGCCGACAAAGTTCTGTATCTCAACTGTACCTGTGCTTCCTGCCGTGCCAAGCTTATCAATAACGCTCATAGCTATGATAACTGCCGCTATGATAACAACTGCCGCCGTAACACCAAGCATTATCGGCACGATGTACGAGCGTTTCTTTACCTCATACTCCTCGTCGTCGTCATCATCGTCATCATCATAATCGTCGTCATCGTCATAATCATCATACTTAGGCTGCGGCTTAGAGGGAACGGGCTTGAAATACTTGGTCGATGACTCGTTATCCGAGCTTCTCTGGCCGTACTTATAGCCGAATGAAACCGACCTGTTCATCTTGAATGTATCAAGATCCTTTATCATATCAGAAGCCGACTGATATCTTCTGTCGGGATATCTCTCCATAGCGTGAAGAATGATCTCTTCAAGCGCCTCAGGGATCGAGGGCATTATCTCTCTCGGAGGGATAGCTGTTTCATCTGTATGCTTTCTTGCTATCGCAAAGGCTGTATCGCCGTCAAAAGGCTTCTTGCCTGTGAGCATTTCATAGAACATTATACCTACCGAGTAGATATCGCTTCTCTCGTCGGTGGTTTCGCCCCTTGCCTGCTCAGGTGAAATGTAATGCACAGAGCCTATTGTCTTATCAGAAAGTGTCTTGCCGTCAACTCTTGAAAAACGAGCGATACCGAAGTCCATGACCTTGATAGTGCCGTCGGGGAAGAGCATGATATTCTGCGGCTTGATATCTCTGTGAACTATGCCCTTATCGTGAGCGTGCTGTAAAGCACGGAGTATCTGCGTGATGAAATGAACGCCGTCCTTCCACCTAAGAACGCCCTGCTGCTCGATAAATTCCTTTAATGTGATACCGTCTATGTATTCCATAACGATAAACTGTATCTCATCAGAAAAACCCACGTCAAATATCTTAACGATATTCGGGTGATTAAGAACAGCTATCGCCTTGCTCTCGTTGCGGAAACGTCTTAAAAACTCTTCGTTTCCCGAAAACTCGTCTTTAAGTATTTTTACGGCAACTGTGCGGTCTTCCATTATATCGTTGGCTTTATAAACATCAGCCATACCACCCACGCCGATCAGCTCGGTGATCTCATAGCGCCCGTCAAGGCGCTTTCCGATAACAGAATTCATTTAATATTCACTCCTATAAATATTTATATGATAAATAGATTATTGTCAGTTTGCTAAAAGGGCAATAGTAATATTATCCTTACCGCCCTCGAGATTTGCGTGCGCTACGAGCTTTGAAGCGGCTTCATCAAGATTCTGCCCAAAAACAGTATCATATAAAAGCTGATTGTCGCAGTAATTATATAGCCCGTCCGAGCAGAGAAGAATGGTAAAGTTGCAGTCATTCTCAAGTTCAAAATAATCAGTCTCAACATCTTTTTCAACGCCTATAGCCTTGGTTATGACGTTTTTCATGTAATGGGAATCAGCCTCCTCACGGCTTAGCTGACCCTGCTCATACAGCATTTCAACAAGCGTATGGTCATTAGTTATCTGGTCGATACCCTTTTCAGTCATCAGATAGGCTCGGCTGTCTCCGACATTGGCCACAAAGACCTGCCGTCCCCTTACCAGAGCGACAACACAGGTAGTGCCCATACCTTTATTCTCCTCGTTGCCTACACTTTCCTGATAAACAAGGGCATTTGCGGCACTTACGGATGTCAGCAGAAGATTTCTTATGCTGTTTTCATCTGCGTTCTCACGGTAGCCCCCGGCTATCTTATCATATACGGCATTAATTGCGATCTCACTTGCAAGCGAGCCTGAGTTGGCGCCGCCCATACCGTCGCAAACAACAGCAAGGGCTGAATCATCACCGATCATACCGACTCTGACCCTGTCTTGGTTTTCGTTTCTTTTTTGTCCTATATCGCTTTTGTATGCAAGAAACATTTGGTCGCTACCGTCCTTTCTTTGTCATATTTCGTATTCACGCCTTAGCTGACCGCAGGCGGCGTTTATGTCAGCGCCGAGAGTTCGGCGCACTGTTGCGTTTAGTCCACGCTCTTCAAGCATTTTCCTGAATCTTTGCGCATTCTTCCTGCTTGAAGAATAATTTCTCTCTTTTATCTTGTTAACGGGTATAATATTTATGTGGCAGACAAAGCCCCCGAGAAGCTTATAAAGCTCATCGGCGTTTTCGGGCGAATCATTCACCCCGTCAATAAGCGCATACTCAAAGGATATCCGCCTGCCCGTCTGTGCAAAATAATACTTGCACGCATCAAGCAGTTCCTCAATACTGTATTTTTTATTGACAGGCATAATGCCCGATCTTGTCTCGTTATTTGTCGCATGAAGCGATATTGATAGTGTAAGGCCAAGCTTCAACGCTGCAAGCTCTTTTATCTTAGGCACAAGCCCGCAGGTAGACAGGGAAACGTGTCTTAGTGACATATTCATTCCCTTATCATTTGAAAGAAGCTCTAAAAAGCACATTACATTATCATAATTATCAAGCGGCTCACCTATTCCCATAAGGACAGCACCGCTTATCTTTCTTCCGCAGTCACGCTGTGCTGTGTATATCTCAAGCAGCATCTCTGACGGTAGCAGGTCACGTCTAAAGCCCGCAATTGTCGAGGCACAGAAGTTACAGCCCATTTTGCAGCCGACCTGCGTTGATATACAAATAGTCGTGCCGTGGTTATAATCCATAACGACAGCCTCAACATGGTTGCCGTCAGGAAGCCTATATAGATATTTTAACGTATTATCGGTATTAGATTCAAGCTTTTTCACAATAAATAGTGATTTTAAACAAAATACCTCTGCAAGCCTTACACGAAATTGTGCAGACAGATTAGTCATTTTATCAAAACTATCAACTTGCTTGATATGAAGCCATTCATAAACCTGTGCGGCACGGAATTTCTTCTCACCGAGCGCTGTTATCTGCTCGCAAAGCTCATCAAAGCCGAGTGAAAGAATATCTATCCTGCCGTTTTCGTCTTTAATTATCATTTATGGTCATTCCTCATAAGCTTGGCTATAAAGAAGCCGTCTGAGCCAAATCGCTCAGGGGTGATGCTCGCTTTATACTCATCACCGAACACGCCGCCAATCGGGCAGGGCGAGAAATCGTTGTTCTCACTTAAGAATCTGTCTATTACCTCATCATTCTCGGCTCTTGAAAGCGTGCAGGTAGAATAAACAAGCACACCACCCTCTTTAACATACCTCGAAGATGTAGAAAGAATAGCAAACTGTATCTCAGGCAGTCTTTCAAACTCTGCGGGGTCTTTATACTTTATCTCAGGCTTGCGTCTTATCACGCCCAGTCCCGAACAGGGAACATCACAAAGCACCCTGTCGGCAAGCGGCATATCCTCTTTATACTTCTTGGCATCGTTGGGTGATGCTTCAATTATATCAAGCCCCAGCCGTGCAGCGCCGTTTCTTATAAGGCGCACTCTGTTTTCATGAAGGTCGAATGATAGCAGTCTGCCCTTATTCTCCATAAGCTCAGCTGATGTGAAGCTCTTGCCGCCGGGGGCGGAGCATATATCAAGCATAATCATTCCTGCCTGCGGGTCAAGTGCTTTGCAGCAAAGCTGCGAGGATATATCCTGCACATGGAAAAGCCCCTGCCTATAGGCAAGCGTTTTTTCGGGCGAGCCGCCGAGTATCTTAACACACCCGGTCGGAAAGCTCATCACTTCGCATTCTACGCCCTCGGCCTTTAGCTGCTCATACAGCTTATCAGCCGTGGTTTTAGTTGTGTTGACCCTTACAGTGACAGGCGGGCGGCCTGTAGAGGTGCGAAGCATCTGCTGTGCTATATCCATACCATACTCTCTGACCCATTTATCAACAAGCCACAATGGGCAGGAATACTCTATACTAAGCTTTTCACTTTCCGTCTTTCCCTCGGGGAGCGGCTTGCCGTCTCGCACAAAGCTGCGAAGCAGGCCATTCACAAATCCCGGAAGTGCTGGGTTTTTCTTGGTGTTTACAAGCTTTACGCTCTCATCAACAGCTGTATGGTCTGGAACACTGTTCATATAAAGCAGCTGATATATGCCTGTTCGTAGGATATTTCTGACCTCATTTGACAGCTTATCAGAGCGCCTTACAAGGCGTGAATCAATTATCCTGTCAAGAGTGAGCCGCCGCTCGATACAGCCGTAAAACAAAGCTGTAGCAAAATGCTTGTCACGCTCATCGAGCTTATATTTATCAAGCTGCGTTTCAAGTAGTATATTCGAGTAGGCGCTGTTTTCATCAAGCTTTGTCAGCAGCCTGACTGCTGCTTTGCGGGCATTTGCCATTTATTTCTCCTTTATTTTCCGAGAATTGTTCCTTTTTTGATAGGCTTACCTCTTAAGTAGTCGGCGGTCTTCATTCTTTTGCCGCCCTCTGCCTGAAGCTCGGTTATCATAAATCTGCCCTCTTTGCAGGCAACAGTGAATGTCTTATCATCTATTATCTCGCCTGGTGCGCCGAAGCTGCCCTTTTCATCAAGAAGAGATGAATGATATATCTTTATCCTCTTTCCTTCAAGGAAAGTCACAGCACACGGCCAGTCGGAAAGGCCGCATATCTTCTTATGCACAGCCCTTGCGCTATTATCAAAATCAAGCTCGCACATATCCTTTGAGAGCATTTTAGCGTAGGTGGCCTTGCTCTCATCCTGTTTGATAGGGGTTATCTCACCCTTATCAAGCATGGGCAGCGTCTTGACTAAAAGCTCTGCACCCATAACTGCAAGCCTGTCAAAAAGCTCTGCGGCGGTTTCGTTTATACCGATATCCGTGCTCTCCTGAAGCAGGATATCTCCGGTATCAAGCCCCTCACCCATAAGCATAGTAGTTATGCCTGTGTTTGCTTCATCATCAAGAACAGACTGCTGGATCGGTGCTGCACCTCTGTACTTAGGCAAAAGCGAGCCGTGAACATTAACACAGCCAAGCCTTGGCAGTTCAATCACGTCCTTAGGAAGAATCTTTCCGTATGCCGCAACAACTATAGCATCGGGTGCGATATCCTTTAGTATATCAAGGTATTCCTCAGCATCTTTTTTCAGGCTGTTGGGCTGATACACGGGCGTGCCGTGTTCAATAGCAAGCACCTTCACAGGTGGCGGGGTAAGCTTATAGCCCCTGCCCTTGGGCTTATCGGGCTGAGTAAACACAGCAGCAACCTCATAGCCCTCGTCATACAATTTTTGCAGAGTAGCCACAGCAAAATCGGGCGTACCCATAAAAACTATCTTCAAATCATTTACCTCGTTTTAATCGTTTATATCGTCGGGATCAGCCCACTCGACTACATATTCTGTAAATATATGCCCGTCAAGGTGGTCAAGCTCATGGCATACAGCCTGTGCAAAAAGGTCGCTTACCTCCATTTCGTACCATTCGCCGTTCCTGTCCTGCGCCTTGAATTTCACAGTTACAGGGCGGATAGTGTAGCCCCACTCATTCGGGCATGAAAGGCAACCCTCGAGCACCTTGCGTGTCTCCTCGGAGCGTTCTAATATTTCGGGGTTGATAAGCTCATGAACACCTGTTCCGTCATCAACATTGATTATAACAACACGCCTTAGAACGCCGACCTGCGGTGCAGCAAGGCCAACGCCCTGTGCAACTTCAAGTGTCTGCGCCATATCATCAAGCAGAGTGTGCAGCCTTTCATCGTATTTCTCTACGGGCTTGCATTTTTTGTGAAGCGTTTCATCACGTTTGTTGAGTATTTTTCTTAAAGCCATATTATATCCTCACATTCCTATATCTCCGTTTATATCGGCATATATCCTAACTTCCTTGCAGGCCGCTTCTTTTGAAGAAGCCACAAGGAGAGTACTAATCATTTTTCTGAAACTGTTATTGTTTTTGCATTTAAGTATTATCCTGTAGCGGTAGCGTCCCGCTACACGTTCAAGAGCACACGGCACAGGGCCGAGCACACGCAGGAATTTGATGCTGTCTCTGTATTTGCAAAGATAATCGTTCATCATCTCAACAAATCTCTCGCTCGCAAGTATCGCCTTGCTTTCGAGCACTGCAGAGAAAGCTATTACACATATATCACAAAAAGGCGGATATATAAGCGCTTTTCTAAGGGCGATCTCCTGCTCGTAAAACTCCTTATAATCCTGCATCGACGCAAGATCAAGCACATAGTGGTCGGGCACAAAGGTCTGTATGTAAGCCGTACCAGGTTTCTGACCTCTTCCGCCCCTGCCAACAACTTGCGTTATAAGCGAGAACGTCCTCTCAAAGCTTCTGAAATCGCCTGCAAAAAGTGCTTTATCAAGCGATATAACGCCCACGCAGGTGACATTGGGGAAATTAAGCCCCTTAGCTATCATCTGAGTGCCGAGCATTATATCATACTCACCCTTTTCAAAGGCAGAGAACTTTGATTCGTAATCATATCTTGTAGAAGCGGTATCTGCGTCCATACGCAGAAGCCTTGCTTCGGGGAATATCTTTGATATCTCCTGCTCTATCATCTGTGTGCCGACGCCGCTTGATCTTATCTTTGAAGAGCCGCAGGACGGGCACTTTTCTGGATATGGCATCGAATAGCCGCAGCAATGGCACATCATTCTGTTATTCTTTTTATGGTAGGTAAGAGCTATCGAGCAATTGGGGCACTCTATGGGCTTTTTACAGTCTGCACAGGAAACGTAGGTGTTAAAACCTCTTCTGTTGAGAAGAAGAATCGACTGTTCGCCTTTTTCAAGAGTTTCCCTTAACCTGTCTGCAAGCTCAAAACTGATCACGCCGTTATTGCCGTCCTCAGTCGGTGATGACATATCAACTATCTTGACTTCGGGAAGCGGGTAATCGTTATATCTGCTTTCAAGCTCAAACAGGCTAAAGCGCTTGTTCTTTGCATAATAGTAGCTTTCAAGCGAGGGGGTTGCAGAAGCCATTAGCAGCGTGCAGTTATTGAAGCCACAGCGTTGTATCGCAACATCTCTCGCATGGTATCTCGGGCTTTGGTCGGACTTATAGGTGCTCTCGCCCTCTTCGTCCATAATAATCAAGCCCAAATTCTTTAGCGGCGAGAAAACTGCGCTGCGTGTTCCTATTACAACAGTCGCATCACCTCGCATGATGCGCTTATATTCGTCCATTCGCTGCCCCGGTGAAAGGGAGGAATGAATGACCGCTATACATTCGCCAAAATACGCTTTGAACTTTTTAAGCATCTGCGGCGTAAGAGATATCTCAGGCACAAGCATAAGTGAGCTTTTGCCACGCTTTTGCATAGCGTCTATCAATCTGATAAAAACAGATGTCTTGCCGCTGCCTGTAACTCCATGCAGCAACGCCCCACCGGGCTTACCGCCGTCACACATAGCAAGGATACCTTCAAAAGCCGCCTGCTGCTCAGAATTGAGCACCAAGCTTTTCGGCTCTATATGCTCTGTCTGCTCACCTATAGCATTTCTAAGCGCCTCCGTCTTGAAAAAGGTTATTATGTTCTTATCACTCATTCTTTTAAGAAGCGTAGGTGTGCAGCCTGTCATATAGCAGACCTCTTTTTCGCTTATGCAGCCGACTTCGTCAAGTACTCTCACAACAAGCGTCTGCTTTGCGGTAAGAGAAATACCTGCCCTCGCCGTAAGGTAATCATCACTAAGCCTAAGCATTTTAAGCTCGCTGTCGGCGGTCTTGCGCTTAAGCTCCTGCGATTCTTCTATTACGCCCTTATCAAGTAGGCTCGTAACGAGCGCTTTTTTCTTCTTATCGCCTGTGTGATCAAGATATTCATCAACATCACGCTGAGATGAGCAGTTTTTGATAAACTCCAAAGCTGCCCTTTCCTCATCGGTCAGATCAGTCTCGGGCATGGAATTGACAAGCGAATAATGGGTCGTGCAAACATACCCATATCCCGCAGGAACAACGCTGCGAAACGCATCAAAATAGGTGCAGAAGGTGTTTTCCTTAAGAAAAGCTATTATCTTAAGCTGCTCGTCATTCACAAGCGGGCGCTCGTCCACAAGCCTTAACACAGGCTTCACCCTCTCGGGCTTTTCATCAAAGCCAAGCACCCTAAGCACAAAGCCTATAACACGCTTATTCGCCTTGCCAAACGGCACAAGCACCCTTACGCCCGGCACGATAAGGCCACAAAGCTCATCAGGAACAAGATAGCTGAACTCGCTGTCAAAGCTATATGCAGCCGCCGAAACGGCCACCTGTGCAACTGTATAACGTGCAGGCATTTGCAGACAGTCCTTTCCTGTCAGAGTGAAGCTTATCTTCTAAGCTCGGGGTCTTCTATGAATTTATACTCGCCCGATGCAAATTCATCAACGGCAGTCTTTACAGGCTTCTCGTTAAGGGTTATGCCCTTTTCGTTTGCATCATCGGTTATATCTCTTGCTCTCTTTGCTACTGCAAGAACGAGAGAATAATAGCTCTCGTTGTTTTTAAGTATCTGTACAATTGCGGGTCTAAGCATTTCTAAGCACCTCTTCGATTATTTCTTTCATATTCTCAGCCTTGAATTTATCGGCTTGGTTATCGTTATTCTTTACAGAGCTGAGTATCAGCTCAAAATCTCTTATCGCATCTTCAAGATGATCGTTCATTATAACGTAGTCATAGCGCTGCGCTCTCTCTATCTCGCCTGCCGCCTGCGAAACACGCTTTACTATAACCTCATCGGTCTCGGTATCACGCTTGTGAAGCCTTCTGTCAAGTTCCTTTATTGACGGCGGCAGTATAAATATACTTACGCTGTCGGGCATTTTTTCCTTGACCTGAAAAGCACCCTGTGTTTCTATTTCAAGAACTACGTCTTTCCCCTCAGCGAGGTTTTTCTCTGCCGCAGCTCTGGGCGTGCCATAGTAATTATCGGCATACTTGGCATATTCAAGGAAGCCGCCCTCGGCTATTAGCTTTTCAAACTCTTCTTTGCTGATAAAGTGATAGGTCACTTCCTCAATATCAATATCACGGGGCTTTCTCGTGGTGCAGGATATAGAGTAAAAAACATCACGGTTTTTGAAAACTTCGGAAAGTATAGTGCCTTTACCGCAGCCCGAAGGAGCTGAAACTATAATAAGCTTTGCATTATTCATCATTCTTTCCCTCCTCGACTTCCACAGCGAGCCTGCCGCCGACCGTTTCGGGAGAAACAGCACACAGCACAACATGGTCGCTGTCCATTATAATCACTGCCCTTGTTCTTCTGCCGTAGGTGGCATCTATAAGCGTGCCCTTATCCTTGGCATCGCTTATAATACGCTTGATAGGCGCCGAATCGGGTGCAACTATGGCTATGAGCCTGTCTGACGATATCATATTGCCATAGCCAATATTAAGAAGCTGCATATACGCCCTCCCTCATTACTCGATGTTCTGTATCTGCTCTCTGATCTTCTCTATCTCAGCCTTCATATCAACTACCATTCGAGTGATTGTGATATCCTGGCACTTTGAACCTATTGTGTTGACTTCACGGTTAAGTTCCTGCACAAGGAAATCAAGCTTTCTGCCGATAGGTTCTTTAGCTTCCAACAGCCCTCTGAACTGTGCAATATGCGACCTAAGCCTTACAGTTTCTTCATCAACGGCTGTCTTATCGGCAAATATAGCCGCCTCGGTCAGCACACGCTGCTCGTCAATATTAGTATCCTGAAGTACCTCCTGAAGCTTTGCAAAAAGCCTGTCACGGTACTCGTCATTCACCTTTGGTGAGCGGTCTTCTATCTTGGTGACATTCTCCTCGATAAGTGCAAGGCGTGAAAGCACATCATCATAGAGCTTTGCACCCTCTGTCTTTCTCATATCAAGGAAAAGCGAAAGTGCGCCGTTTGCCACCTCGCTGACATCACGCCATATCTCCTCTTCATCATCTTCGGTCTTTACTACTGTAAACACATCAGGAAGTCTCATTATACTTGAAAGCGAAAGGTCATCTGTAAGCGAGAACTCGTCCTTAACGCTGCGAAGAGCATTGATATAGCCCGAAGCGATAGATTTATTGATAGCTATCTCGGCATCTGCGCCCTCCTGCTTATAGATAGAAACGCTGACCTCGACCTTGCCTCTCGTTATCTGCGATTTGAACAGACCCTTAAGGCGCTCGTCAAGGTAGCCGTAGTTGCGGGGCGTTCTGCACGAGAACTCGCAAAAGCGGTTGTTTACGCTTCTTACCTCAACGATTATCTCACGGTTATTTAGTATCTTTCTTTCACGGCCAAAGCCTGTCATACTGTTTATCATAAGGCATAAACTCCTAAATTTATTTTACATTTCATTATAACATTTTTTCCTTTAAAAGGCAAGTAAATTTAACAAAATATTCACAATAAATTAGGCGTGAGTTTATATATTGAGAAACACCTCTGTAAGGCTGTCACCGACAGTCACATTCGGGTATTCTTTGAGCCTTTCCTTAGAAGTCGAACCTGTAGCTACACCTGCAAAATCAACACCTGCATTCTGCGCAGTTTCTGCGTCGATATAGCTGTCACCGATATACAGCACATCTTCTTTTGAAACGCCAAGCTTATCTATAGCAAACAACAGGCCTGCGGGGTCGGGCTTGGCCGTTTTCACATCATCAAGGCCGACAATTAGATCAACAGGCATATACGCAGTATGGTGCTCAAAAGTTTCAACTATGCGGTAGCGCATCTTTGAAGAAACTATAGCTACCTTTCGCTCTGCTGTAACGAGCGACTGGAGTATACCGAGCGCATCGGGATAGAAAACGCTCTCCCTTGCCATTACGCCGTCAGCGTAAGCAACATAGGTCTTACGCATTTCGGCCTTATTGGGGTTAGGGGTTATTCCCGAGAGTATATCAAAAGCATCAGTCAGCGGCAGACCTATGGTGTCGATTATAGTCTTATCATCGGGTATATCATAGCCGAAAGTCTTAAGTGTATGCTTAAAGCAGGCGACTATCGGCTTTGTTGAATCAACAAGGGTAAGGTCAAAATCAAAGATGTAGGCTTTATATCTGCTCATATTTTCACTCCGTAGTAAGATTTATACCACCAATTATCGCAGAAAAATGTTAATATTTCAAGCAAATAGGGCAAATATTAAATTACTGTTAAATCGCACAAAAAGGGTGGAAAAGATACTCAAAAAATGTTATAATTGTACTATACTTTAATTAAGGAGAAAACCACTATGGATAAAGCAAAAATACAAAAGATAGTATCATCACTTACTCTCGAAGAAAAGGCTTCACTCTGCTCGGGAGCTGATTTTTGGCACACAAAGCAGATTGAGGGCAAGGATATTCCCGTAATAATGGTTTCTGATGGCCCTCACGGACTGCGCAAGATGTATGAATCAAGCATTGACCCCAACGCCTGCATCAAGGCTGTATGCTTTCCTGCGGCGTGCGCCCTCGCCTGCTCTTACGACAGAGAGCTTGTGCAGGAAATGGGCAAGGCTCTTGGAAACGAATGTCAGTCAGAGGGTGTTGCCGTACTGTTAGGCCCGGGGGCAAACATCAAGCGCTCGCCCCTTTGCGGCAGAAACTTTGAATATTTCTCGGAAGACCCTTATCTCGCATCACATATGGCGGCGGCTCACATAAAGGGCGTTCAGAGTATGGGCGTCGGCTCATCACTAAAGCATTTTGCTGCAAACAATCAGGAAACACGCAGGCTTTCTGTTTCGGCGGAAATAGACGAGCGAACATTCAGAGAGATATATCTTTCCGCATTTGAATATGCAGTAAAGGAAGCAAAGCCGCAGACTGTTATGTGCTCATACAACAAAATTGCGGGCGAGTATTCATCACAGAACAAGCGGCTGCTCACAGACATTCTGCGTGACGAATGGGGCTTTGAGGGGCTTGTGGTGAGCGACTGGGGCGCTGTTGATGACAGGCCTAAGGGAATCAAGGCAGGGCTTGACCTCGAAATGCCCGGAAGCATGGGCAAAAATGACAAGCGGATAGTCGAAGCTGTCAAAAACGGTGAGCTTGACGAGGCCGACCTTGACAAGGTAGTTTTCCGTGTGCTTGACCTTATATACAAGGGCGATGAGAACAGACAGTATGCCGCAAAGTGGGATAAGGATAAGGACAGGGCTTTAGCAAGAAAGATAGCGGCTGATTGTATAGTGCTTCTCAAAAACGAAAAGAAACTGCTGCCCCTTGACACCAAAAAGAAGATAGCATTCATAGGCGAATTTGCCGACAAGCCGAGATTCCAGGGCGGCGGCAGCTCACACATAAATGTTGAGCAGGTAGCAACAGCGCATGAATACTCAAAGGAATATGCGCAGGTATCATACGCACAGGGCTACATCACAAGCGAGGACAAGACTGATGATGCGCTTTTAAGCGAAGCTGTAAAGCTTGCGGAAGAGAGCGACACGGTTGTTATATTTGCAGGTCTTCCCGATGCATTTGAATCGGAGGGCTTTGACAGAGCTCATATGAGAATGCCCGCCTGCCAGCTTGAACTTATAGATAAGGTTTGCGAGGTAAACAAGAATGTGGTGGTAGTACTACACAACGGCGCACCCATTGAAATGCCCTTTGCAGACAAGGCCAAGGGAATAGTCGAGTGCTATCTCGGCGGCGAGATGATAGGTGCGGCAATATGTGATGTGCTCTTTGGCAAAGTTAACCCCAGCGGCAAGCTTGCAGAGACATTCCCCATAAAGCTATCAGACAACCCGTCATATCTGAATTTCCCGGGCGAGGGCGATACAGTTAAGTATAACGAGGGCATTTTCGTAGGCTACAGATACTATGATAAGAAAGATATGCCTGTTCTGTTCCAATTCGGGCACGGGCTTAGCTATACAGAATTTGAATACTCTGACATAACGCTTAGTGCAGACGAGATAAAGGACAGCGACATTCTCACGGTAACTGTAACAGTCAAAAACACAGGCAAGCGTGACGGCAAGGAAGCTGTTCAGCTTTACGTGCATGACGGCCATTCATCGGTTATACGCCCTGAAAAAGAACTTAAGGGCTTTGAAAAGGTATCGCTCAAAGCAGGCCAGAGCAAAAAAGTCGTATTCAAGCTTGATAAGAGGGCGTTTGCATACTACAACACGCAAATAAACGACTGGTATGTTGAATACGGCCAGTTTGATATACTCATAGGCTCGTCGAGCGCAGACATCAGGCAGAGCGCAAGCGTATTTGTCGAGACAGATAATGTAATACCCATGCACTTTGACCTCGATTCCTTAGGCGGCGAGGTAATGAGCTTCCCTGAGGGCAAGAAGATATTCGGTGAGATAATGGGGCTTGTAAACATGGGCTTTGATTCAGCTCAGAACGATGAAGCTGCACAGGCGGCAACAGCAATGTTCAACGATATGCCGCTTCATGCTATGGTAAGCTTTGTTAACGATGAGCGTATCACAAGAGAGCTTATCGAAAATATGGTAGACGAGCTGAACAAAGCGGCTGTGGAGTATGCAAAGAAGGTCTGAGTTATATTATCTTTCAAGATAAGGGTAACACATTATACTAAATGAATCTACAGTGATATAGAACAAATATTCCTGTATAAGTTCATTAAAAACGCCGAAGGCTTTTGCCTTCGGCGTTTTGTATATTAATATAGAGTCGCTAATAAAGAATAACGCCCCTCAGCCTAAGCTAAGGGGTGCTTCTGGTGAGCTATCGGGGATTTGAACCCCGGACCCTTTGATTAAAAGTCAAATGCTCTGCCAACTGAGCTAATAACTCACAACAATAAATATTATACCAGTTTGGTACGCATTTGTCAAGGGGATTTTGAGATTTTTTTCAAAAATATTTATTCTTCCTCTGAAACGGCATATTCTTTATCGTTTTCATCACCCGATATATCAAGTGCAAGTATCACCTGCTCAACAAAGAAATCGCCCATAAGCTTTGTCTGCTCCTCGCCTATTTCCTGCATACCGAGTG
Source organism: uncultured Ruminococcus sp. (assembly GCA_902787365.1). Lineage (GTDB taxonomy): Bacteria > Bacillota > Clostridia > Oscillospirales > Ruminococcaceae > NK3A76. The sequence continues at coordinate 18,658 of CADAGC010000034.1, forward strand.
CCTTGAAAGCATTAAGTGCCATTTCATTTTTCTTGTCGATCTTGATCTTGACAGTCTTTGCGCCATTCTCCCTTGCGTTAGATGCGATAAAATCAAGTGCCTTTTTGCAGCAGCCCTTGCCACGCTGTTTTTTTATAACGCCTATCTCGGTTATCTCAACAGCCTCACCGAGCCTTGGCACATAGGCAAAAAAGCCCGCCTGCCTGCTGTCGCAAACGATACTGTAATACTTATAGCCGCCTGTGGAAATACGCTCGTTGATCGCATTATAGCTGTTATATGTATCAAGAATATAATCTATCTGCTGTCTGGGCATCATAGGTGTGAAATGCTGACCGAATATTCGGTTTGCAAGGCAGGTGGTCTTGATGATATCAAGGCTGCCCGAAACATTTTCAAATTCTGTTGTCATTATTCTTCGTTTCCTTTCAAGAATTCAATAAACTGCTTGGCTGTGCGGGGGCTTCTTCCGCCTCGCTGTATAGCAAAGGCTTCCGCCTGTGTATGAACTTCGTCGATAGGCGTCTTAAGCTGGTATTCCCTTGCAAGCTCATCGACCACTTTAAGATAGGTCGTCTTATCGGGCTTCTGGAAGCATATCGACAGGCCGAACCTGTCTGAAAGTGACAGAAATTCCTGCAAAGTATCATTAAGATGCACTTCATCTCCCTCACGGGAAGAAAAAGTCTCTCTGACAAGGTGGCGTCTGTTAGATGTAGCATAGATAACAAGATTATCGGCTGCGGCCGCAACACTTCCCTCAAGGATAGCCTTAAGTGCGGCAAAATCGTCATCATCTTCGGTAAAGGAAAGGTCATCAATGAAAATGATGAATTTAAGGGGGTTTTTGCAAACCGTTTCTGTTATATTCGGCAGCTCGTGAAGCTGCTTTTTCTTAAGCTCAATAAGCCTTAGTCCCTGCGAACGATATTCATTAGCAATAGCCTTGACGGTAGATGATTTGCCCGTTCCGCAGTCGCCGTAAAGCAGGACATTGTTTGCAGGCCTGCCCTTAAGAAGAGCAAGAGTATTATCTATCACCTGCTTACGCTGATATTCGTAGCCTGTGAGCTGAGAAAGCATTATAGGGTCGGGGTTCTTGACCGGAGCAATTGCGCCCTCTTTTATCATAAACACATGATACTCGGAATAGATGCCGTAGCCAAACTGCGATATAGCATATATCCTCTGTGCATAGACCTGCGAAAAATCTATCTGCTCATTAACAGCGTAGTGAGGCAGAAAGCCGTCAAAGCCTATCTTACGCTCAAACTCCTGCGCAGGTATCTTAGCTATCTGCTCGATAAGCGCAAGCTCATTGGCAAGGCATTCATCAAGGAAAAATCCCGTCTTTTTGCCTGCACCTCTGGTAAGCATGAAGATATTCTCATTTTCAAGCACGAGCTTGAGTATATACTCTGTAAGATTATCTGAATGCATATAAAGCGCCGCAACAAAATCACAATAGCACTCGGCGCTCTCATATTCAAGAGCCATTAAAAGCTTTGAAAAAACTGTCCTTTCCTTAAGGCTCTTAAAGATAACAAGTGTTCTTGCGGCAAGAGCCAGCTTTTTAAAGTCGGACATAAAATCATCTCCGTATATGTCATTTCATTGATTATACCATATTCAGGGGAAAATGTCAAATAAAAAGCCCCTCGGCTTATTGCCAAAGGGCGTAGAGACTGTAATTAAATAGCCATTTTATTGAGCTTTTCGGCTATGATATTGGTAGCTTTCACAAGCTCTTCAAGCTCATCATCAGAGAATACTGAAAATCTTTCAAGAAAATCCTCATGCATCTCACGCTTTATCTGCTCAACGAATTCCTTAGCTTCATCGGTAAGCTTTATTCTGATTATGCGCCTGTTTGCGCTGTCGTGCATACGCTCGATAAAACCTTTCTCAACAAGCTGTGCCACAGCACGGGTCGCCTGCTCGTTTGAGGTGTTTATCTTTGATGCAAGACCCGACATTGTGAGCGAGCCGTTAACGCCAAGCGTAAGCATGATGACCTGCTGAGTTCTTGTTATACCGTATTTTTTCTTATCAAAGGTATCAAAAACAAGCTTGCGGCATACGGGGTAGATGCGAAATAAACTATTGATGTATTCTTTTCTTTCGTTCTCGGTCATTTGAAAAACTCCTGCTAAAATAATTTACAATTAAATTATAGCAGAACATTTACTTAAAGTCAATTGTTAAAACTGTCAAATATAACACCCTTATTTACACAATAATTATTGACATTTTGACTAAATCAGCCCGTTTTGTATAGCATCAAGCGATTCTTTAAGCCTTTGCTGTCCGTCTTTGACGTATGAAGCTGGGCAGGCAATATTCATTCGCAGAAAATCCTTGCCGTTGCCGCCGTATATCTCGCCGTTTGAGAGAAACAGCCCCGAATACTCACGTATCTTGCTCTGCAAAACACCCGAAGCGATACCGTATGCCGACATATCGAGCCATAAAAGGTATGTCGCCTCGGAGGGGTAAAGCTTGACAGATGAAAGCTCGTTCTGAAGATAATCTTTTACTATGAGCATATTGCTGTAAAAATACTCCCGAAGCTTGTCGAGCCATGGCAGCCCGCCGCCGAACGCCGCCAATGTCGCAGTTATCGCAAAGGCATTAGGCTCACCTACTTCATCGGTATTCAATGCACGCCATATCTTATGCCTGAGTACAGGGTTTTCGCTGTAGGCAGCAGATGTCTGAATACCCGCTATATTAAAAGCCTTAGTAGGGGCGATACAGGTTATAGAGCATTCCCTTGCCTTTTGGCTGACGCTCACGAAAGGAGCATATTCCTTGTTCGGGTAGGTCAGGTCACAATGCACCTCATCGCAAATGATTGTAACGCCGTTATCATAAGCAAGCTCGGCTATTCTTTCAAGCGCTTCCCTGCCCCAGATAATGCCTGCGGGGTTTTGAGGATTGCAAAGCAGTAGCATTGAGGTCTGTCCGAGAGAAAGCTTGGCTTCAAGGTCGTCAAAGTCGATATGATACAGCCCGTTTTCATACACAAGTGGCGATTCGAGAACGTTCCTGCCGTTATTAAGTATTGAATTATAGAATATATTATACACGGGCGTCATGATGCACACATTCTCACCTGCTGTGGTAAGCTTTCTTACAGCGCTTGAAATAGTGGGCACGACCCCAGTACTGTAAACAAGCCCCTCACGCTT
>CADAGC010000035.1 GCA_902787365.1 uncultured Ruminococcus sp.
AAACTGACTCCGCTTGAATTGCGAAGCCAGTTCGTTGCTTAATTTTTATTTACCATAGGGGCTTTTTTGTGCTGTACGCACAATGTGGGGCAGTTCAGTAAAACCCTCGGGGCTGTTTCTTTTTAAATATATCGCCGCAGGCGATACCTTCATTTTGCATTATGCATTATGCATTATGAATTATTCTATCACCGCATTCGCCAGCATCAGCTTTATGCGGTTTTCCTGATTGACCCTCGTGGCACCGGGGTCGTAGTCGATAGCCACAATGTTCGCATCGGGGTAGGCTTGCTTGATGACACGGCTCATGCCCTTGGCAACAATGTGATTGGGCAGACAACCAAAGGGCTGTGTGCAGATGATGTTCTTAGCCCCCGTCTCGGCAAGCGCCGCCATTTCGGCGGTGATGAGCCAGCCCTCGCCCATTTTCACACCCTGATGAATGTACTTGTCAGCACACTTTCTAAGGTGCTCAAAATCGTGCGGCGGCTTGAAAACGCCGTGCTCCTTTATCACCTTTATCTGCTGCTTCTGATACTTGTAAAGTACGTTGTAGCCTATCTTGTAAAGCCAAGACGACTTGTCCTTTTTATCGTACAGCTGCGCATCGTTGACAGAGTCGGAAGCGCAGTATAGCACAAAGTCCAAAAGCCCGGGAACGTTAGGCTCGCAGCCCTCTGAGAGCAGGAACTCGTTAAGATGATTGTTAGCAAGCGGCGAGTATTTTACGTATATCTCCCCCACTATGCCGACAACGGGCTTCTTCTCCTTCTTCCTCGGAATGGCCGCAAAGTCGTTTAGCATAGCCTTGTATATGGGCTTGGGCATCAGATAATCATTCGTGTCCATAAGCTTGACTAACCTGTGCTGCCAGCGTGCAACAAGCTCGTCGGTCATGCCCTTGGTTACCTCGTAGGGCTTGCACTGGTTGTATAAAAGCATCAGCATATCGCCGTAAAGCACCGCATAGATAAGCCGCAGCGCTATCGCAGGCGTCATCGGGAATGCAGGGTTTTTCTCCAGTCCGCTGAAATTTAAAGATATTACAGGCACCTGCGGATACTTGCTCGCAACCGCCTTTCTTATCAGATGAATGTAGTTTGACGCTCTGCACCCGCCGCCTGTCTGCGACATGATGAGCGCTGTCTTGTTGACATCATACTTGCCGCTGTCAAGTGCGTCCATAAACTGCCCTATAACGAGAAGTGCAGGATAGCACGCATCGTTATGGGTGTTCTGTAAGCCCTGATTTATGACGTTCTGCGAGTCATTTTCAAGCAGCTCCATATGATAGCCGTATTTTTCGTATATCTTGATTATAAGCTTAAAGTGCATAGGCAGCATATCGGGGACAAGAATGGTATAATCCTTCTTCATATCCTCCGTGAAGATAGTCCTCTTCACTCTGCCCGATTCACTTACGTTGTTTGGCATGATCACACCTCCGGTGTTCAATGCAAAATGCATAATGCATAATGCATAATTATGGTATCGGCTTCGCCGATGATATGCCCATTCGGGCAGCCGCCTGCGGCGGCTAATTTTCAATGCACAGTTTTGCAGCACAACGCTTTAACTATTCACAAAGCATAATTGAAACTTTGCGGCGCAGCCGCTTTTTAAATCCGTCCTGCGCAGCAGGACACCTCAATTATGCATTATGCATTATGCATTATGCATTAACCAGCTGTGCTTCCTTTTCCTCCAGCGCTGCGGCCAGTGAGCGAAGCCTTATCTTCGCAGCGCCGAGGTTTGTGATCTCGTCGATCTTCAGCTGCGTGTAGAGCTTGCCTTTTTGTTCAAGGATAGCTCTTACCTCGTCGGTGGTTACGGCGTCAATGCCGCAGCCGAATGATACAAGCTGAACGAGCTGCATATCGTCATTCTGACAAACATACTCGGCAGCCCTGTAAAGGCGTGAGTGGTATGTCCACTGATTGAGTACGTCAACCGCAGGAACGGAGACTAACCCTGCTACGCTGTCCTCGGAAACTACTGCAAAGCCTAAAGACGCTATCAGCTTGTGAATGCCGTGGTTTATCTCGGGGTCGATGTGATAAGGCCTGCCTGCCAGCACGATTATCTTCTCGCCCTTTTCCCTCGCCTGTGCGATTATCTCAAGCGCCTTTGCTTCGTTTGCTTTCTTGAAGCGTATCTGCTCGGAGTATGCCTTGTTTAAGCACTCATATACCTGCTTTGGCGTTACCCCGAAGCGTGCAAAGCTCTTGCCCAGCACCTTTGCTACGTGCTTTTTGCTGTTGAGGTCAAGATAAGGCATGATGAAGTTTTTGTCATTAAGCTTTTCGTTGTTTGCCTTTAACAGCTCGGGATAGTATGCAACAACGGGGCAGTTGTAGTGGTTGTCAGAGCCGCCCTCGTCGATGTTGTAGCTCATGCAGGGGTAGAATATGAAGTCAACGCCCTTGTCAAGCAGGCTCTCGATGTGGCCGTGTGCTATCTTTGCAGGGTAGCATACCGTGTCTGACGGGATAGTCTGCTGACCCTTGTAGTATGTAGCTCTTGTTGACTCCTCAGAAAGCACCACCTCAAACCCTAAGTCGGTAAGCAGGCTGTGCCAGAAAGGCATTAAGTCATAATAGCTGAGTGCAAGCGGTATTCCCACCCTCGCCTTTACCTGCTTGGGCTTTTTGTTCTCGTAGTCAAGGATCTTGCGGTATTTGTATTCTATCATATTCTCGGTGCGGTCGGTAAGCTTTATGCCTGCGCCCTTTTCGCACCTGTTGCCCGATGTGAAGCGGTGCCCGTCATTGAATCTTATGACAGTCAGCGAGCAGTGCGCCGTGCAGCCGCCGCATTGAAGCGCTGTCGCCTTGTATGAGAAGTTTTCAAGCCTCTCCTGCGTGATAAGTCTTGAAGCAAAGCCCTCGTCGTGCCTTGTTCTCTCCATAGCAAAGAGCGCACAGCCGAATGCACCCATAAGGCCTGCTATTGCAGGGCGTATAACGTTTCTGCCAAGCTCTTTCTCAAACGAGCGCAGAACTGCGTCATTCAAGAATGTGCCGCCCTGAACGACAATATTCTCGCCCAGCTCGTCAATGCTCTTGGCACGTATGACCTTATATATAGCATTCTTGATGATAGACGATGAAAGGCCTGCGGATATGTCCTCAACAGGTGCGCCGTCTTTCTGCGCCTGCTTGACTGATGAGTTCATAAACACCGTGCAGCGTGAGCCAAGCTCAACGGGTGCCTTTGCAAAAAGCCCAAGCCTTGCAAAGTCCGCTATCGTGTAGCCCATAGCGCCTGCAAATGTCTGTATAAACGAGCCGCAGCCCGAAGAGCAGGCTTCGTTGAGCATTATGCTGTCGATAGCCTTTTGCTTTATCTTGAAGCACTTGATGTCCTGCCCGCCTATGTCTATTATAAAGTCAACATCGGGGCAGAAGAAAGCCGCCGCCTTGTAGTGAGCAACAGTCTCAACAATGCCGAAGTCGATGCCGAGGCCTGCCTTTATAAGCTCCTCGCCGTAGCCTGTAACGGCGCTTGCCTTTATCTTAAGCTTCGGGTTTGCAAGAGCGTAGATCTCCAAAAGCTTATCCTTTATAACGTCAAGGGGCTGACCCTTGTTCGAGCAGTAGTGCTGGTATAAAAGCCCGCCGTCGGGGGTTATCAGCACAAGCTTCGTGGTGGTCGAGCCTGCGTCAACGCCCAGGTAAGCGTCGCCCTCGTATGTCTTGATGTCGGCATATTTAAGGTCAGATTTTCTGTGCCTGTCGATAAAGTCGTTGTATTCCTGCTTTGTGGCAAACAGCGGCTCTGTGGTGGCAATAGTGTCCTGCGCCTTGGCGTTTGCGAGTTTATCCATAGCAACGTCTAAGCTCATAGGCTCGCTCATCTTCTCAGCGTGGAGTGCCGAGCCGTAAGCCATAAAGCAGGAAGCAAGCTCGGGAAGCGTTGCCCTGTCGCCTAAATCAAGCGTATCAATAAACGCCTGCCTTAGTGCAGATAAGAAAGACAAAGGCCCGCCCAAGAACAGCACGTTGCCCTCTATCTTTCTGCCCTGCGCAAGACCCGAAACCGTCTGGTCAACCACCGCCTGGAAGATAGATGCCGAGATATCCTCTTTCTTGGCGCCCTGGTTAAGAAGCGGCTGTATGTCGGATTTTGCGAAAACGCCGCACCTTGACGCTATGGGGTATATCTTTTCATGCTTTAGCGCAAGGGCGTTCATATCATCGGGCGTTACACCCAAAAGCCCTGCCATCTGGTCGATAAATGCGCCCGTGCCGCCTGCGCATGAGCCGTTCATTCGCTGCTCAACGCCGCCCGTGAGGAAGATTATCTTTGCGTCCTCACCGCCAAGCTCAACCACAACGTCCGTGTCGGGGTAGCTCTTGTTAACAGCCGTGAACGCCGCAAAAACTTCCTGCACGAAGGTTATCTTAGCCGCATTTGCGATACCAAGACCTGCCGAGCCTGTTATTGCTATCCTGAACATATCGTCGGGGTACTGCTCTTTTATCAGCGCCAGCTGCGCCTGCACAGTCTCCCCTACTTTCGAGAAATGCCTCTCGTATTTTGTATAGATTATCTCCTCGCCGTCAAGAATACAAGTCTTGACAGTAGTCGAGCCTACGTCTATTCCCAGACAATAAACCTTTCCCATATCATTCCTACCTTTTAATAATGCATATATGCACGCATTATCCGCCTTTGGCGGAAAACGCTAAACATAATGCATAATTGATGTGTGCGCCTTTGGCGCACGGATTATTAAATCAACACTTAGAGATATTATAACATATATTTATAAAAAAATAAAGGCTTTTCACAGTTTTTTCAGAAATTAATGAAAGCCCGCCCGAATGGGCATCTATCGCCCGCAAGGGCGATACCTCAATTATGCATTATGCATTATGCATTATGCATTTTGAATTATGCATTATGAATTATGAATTATGCATTCTATTTATTTCCACCTCAAAATATTTGACATTCCTGCAAAAATAGTGTATAATGTATTTATTACAATTCGATTACAAAAGTAAGAGAACTTAAGAAAGGTGATATTTTGGTTATTTCAAGAAAAGGGCTGCGCATAATAACTGCACTCATCGCTGCTGTGATATGCGCTCTCTGTATAGCGTTTTCATCGGCTGCACCGAAAGCTCAGGCATTGGTACATAACTCACGCTTTAAGAACTGCAAGAAGCTCTACGGCATAGACGTTTCAAAATGGCAGACGACTATCGACTGGAAGAAAGTCGCCGCTGACGGGATAGACTTCGTTATCATTCGTATGGGCTATTCCGACAGACAGACAGGCGTGCATTGTACAGACGAGACATTCTGGACTAACTATAAGGGCGCCAAGGCCGCAGGGCTGAAAGTCGGCGTTTATTACTACTCAACGGCTATCACAAAGGCCGAGGCGGTCAGCGAGGGCAAGTATGTGCTCTCTGTACTCGGCGGCACAAAGCTTGACCTGCCCGTTTACTTCGACCAGGAGTGTGTCGAGGGCAGAGTCGTTCCCTCAAAGATAACTACATCGAGCATGACGCAGTTTGCTTTGGGCTTTCTTGAAACAGTCACCGCAGGCGGCTATCAGGCAGGCTACTATTCTTATATAAGCTGGATATACAGCGAGATAGACGCTTCCCAGATAGAAAAGACCTACCCTATGTGGATAGCAAACGTCACCAACGAAACCAAATACGAGGGCATATATAATATGTGGCAGTATTCCTTTACAGGTAAGGTAAACGGCATACCCACAGCGGTTGACAGAGATGTGCTCTACCTGCCTGCCGACCCGCCTGCAAAGGTAACAGGCTTAAAGGCAACTCTCAGCGGCAATAAGGCAACTCTCAGCTGGAGCAAGGTCTCAAACGCCGACGGCTACTACCTCTACAGAACAGTAAACGGCAACACCGAGATGATAGCAGAGCTTGACTCTGCGACGACGTCATTCACGGTAGACGCGACACCCGTTGAAGCCAAGTATGCAGTCAGCGCATATGTTTACAGCATTATGCTCACCGAGGGTGCGGCTTCCGACAGCGTGAGCGTAAAGGCAGACGTTCCCTATAACCTCACATCAAAAAACGGCCTTAACTACATAACCCTCAGCTGGCAGCCGCTTAAGAACGCCGCAGGCTATATAGTCTATTTTGATAAGGGCAACGGCAGCTATACATGGGCAGGCAAGACCACGACTACTTCTTTAAAGATAAAGAACTTAAAATCCGCCACAAAGTATAATCTTGCGGTAAAGGCGTATTTCAACGCCGACGGCAGCAGCAATTATGTTGAGGGGTCAAGCACCCTCTCTGCTGTAAGCTCGACCCACCACACAGGCACACAGAACGTGCAGGCCACAAACCTTACCCTTAAGACCAACGGCACCACCTCGCAGACGATAAAGTGGACAGCCCCCTCGGGCAGCGTAGACGGCTACAGGGTCTATTTCTACGATACCGAGACAGGCAGCTATAAGCGTGCCGCACAGGTGACAAAGACCACCGCCACCATAACAGGCCTGACACCGGGCTGTGAGTATAATTTTATGGTGAGGAGTTTCTATAACACCGCAGATACAATGGTGCTCTCACAGTACAGCGACCTGCTGACTACCAACACCCAGTCAACCAAGGTGACTAACATAAAGACCACCGCCCGCACCAATAACTCCCTCACACTCAGCTGGAGCATGGGCGCACAGGGCGAGGCCGAGGGCTACAGGATATATTCCTATGATAAGTCCACCAAGAAATACACACGCTTGGCACAGACCACCGCCAAGAGCTATAAGTTCACAGGCTTAAAGCAGGGCTGCGAGTACACCTACCTTATAAGAAGCTTCTATAAGACGAGCGTGGGCGGCGTGATACTCTCCCAGTACTGCGACCTCTACACCACAGGCACAATGGCAACAAAGGCCACAAACCTGAAAGTCAAGGCAAACTCAAAGCTCTATCAGACGATAAGCTGGACGATCCCGAGTAATCAGCGAGTTGACGGCAGCAGGCTCTATTCCTATAATACGTCCACCAAGAAATACACCAGGCTCTGCGACGTTACCACCAACTCATTCAAGGTAACAGGCCTTAAGGCAGGCACCGAGTATCACTACCTTGTGAGAACATACTACAAGGCAGGCAGCGAGTATATACTTTCCGATTATTCGGCACTTCTCGACTGCGCCACAAGCCCTGCCGCCCCTGCAAACCTTAAGTCATCAAACGTGACCGCAGCAAGCGTAAAGCTTACCTGGGATAAGGTAAGCGGCGCCAACGGCTACAACGTATACCGAGTGGACGCAGACGGCAAGACCACCGTTGTCAAGGGCACAACAGGCAACACCGTCACCCTCAAAAACCTTACCAAAAACACCAAGTACACCTATATGGTAAGAGCCTACAAAAAATCAGGCGGCGTGAAATACCTGGGCTTCGCTTCCAAGAAGCTGGGCGTCACCACTTCAAAATGACCCCACCTCCCCCGAAATTTTCGCTTCGGGGGAGATTTTTTGCCCCAAAACGGTTGAAATCTCTGTAAAACTGTGGTATAATGAACTTTGTATGATAATCAGACGATTGCGCCGCAGGCGGCTGCCCGATATGGGCGGATTCAACAAAGTTGAATCCTACTCCGCCGTAAGGCGGACACAATAATTATGCATTGAAACGAAAGGATACTATATGACCGACTACACACTCTGGTACACCACCCCTGCTGATGACTGGAACAAGGCGCTGCCGCTTGGCAACGGGCGAATAGGCGCTATGGTGTTCTCGCAGCCGATAGATGAAAAGATACAGCTCAACGAAGACTCTGTCTGGTCGGGCGGGTATCGTGAGAGAAACAATAAAAACGCATATGAAAACTTAGAAAAAGTAAGGCAGCTGCTCTTTGATGAGAAGATAAGCGAAGCAGAAGCCTACGTTTACGACCTCTTCTGCGGCACGCCTGTTAACCAGCGCCACTATATGCCTTTAGGCGACCTGAGCATCAAGCACGTAAAGGAAAGTGAAGCCGATTTTCACACTCGCTCGCTTGACCTGAGCACGGCGCTGAGCCTTACCGAATATACCCTCTCGGGTGTCAGATTTAAGCGTGAATGCTTTGTCTCCTACCCCGATGATGTGCTCGTTTTGCATATCACAGCCGAAAGGGAGGCAAGCGTGTCGGTGCGCATCGGCATTGACGGGCGTGATGATTATTTTGACGATAACTCCCCCGTGTCGGATAGCGAGATTCTCTACTACGGCGGCAGCGGCGGCGAGGACGGGATAAACTTTGCGGCGTTTATAAAAGTGCTTTCAAAGGGCGGCAGCGTGTCACGCTATGGCAGCTTTATCCGGACGGAAGATTGCGACGAAGTCACCGTGCTTCTGAGCGCTGCCACATCGTTCAGAGTTGATGATTACTTAGGCCGTGCAAAGCGTGATGTCAAAGAAGCGCTTGCCTACACCTACGAGCAGCTCAAAGAGCGCCATATCGCAGACTATAAGGCGCTGTTTGACAGAGCGAAGATAACCCTTGACGACCCGTGTGATCTTTCAAACACCCCCACCAACGAGCGCCTTGTTCGTATCAAAGAGGGCAAGCATGACAACAAGCTGACCGAGCTTTACCACGCTTTCGGGCGCTACCTGTATATTGCAGGCAGCCGTGAGGGCAGTCTGCCGCTTAATCTGCAAGGCATATGGAATAAAGATATGTGGCCTGCCTGGGGCTGCAAGTTCACCATAAACATAAACACCGAGATGAACTACTGGGCGGCCGAGAGCTGCGCCCTTAGCGAGCTGCACACTCCCCTCTTTGAGCTGATAGAGCGTATGCGCCCAAACGGCAGAGTTACTGCTAAGGAGATGTATAACTGCTCTGGCTTCGTCTGCCACCACAACACCGATATATGGGGCGACACCGCCCCGCAGGACTTATGGATGCCTGCAACACAATGGCCTATGGGTGCGGCGTGGCTGTGCCTGCATATTATGGAGCACTACCGCTTCACGCAGGATAAGGACTTCCTCGCATCAAAGTATGACACTATCAAGGAAGCGGCGCAGTTTTTTGTAGACTTTCTGATAGAGGATAAGCAGGGGCACCTGGTCACCTGCCCGTCAGTCTCACCTGAGAACACCTACATCACCGAAAGCGGCACGAAAGGTTCGCTTTGCATAGCGCCCTCAATGGACAGCCAGATAATCACCTGCCTGTTTAATGACGTGATAGAAGCGCAGGATATTCTCGACACCGACCACGCTTTCGGCAAGAGACTGCGTGCGATACTTGACAGACTCCCACAGCCCGAGGTCGGCAAATACGGCCAGATAAAGGAATGGGCTATCGACTACGACGAAGCAGAGCCTGGGCACAGGCACGTTTCACAGCTTTTCGCCCTCTACCCTGCATCGCTCATATCCGTAAGAAAGACCCCCGAGCTTGCAAAAGCGGCGGCGGCGACGTTAGAGAGAAGACTTTCCCACGGCGGCGGCCACACAGGCTGGTCGAGAGCGTGGATGATAAACTTCTACGCAAGGCTTCACGACGGCGAGCAGGTGTATAAAAACATCGAGGCGCTGCTTGCTCACTCGACCGCTGAGAATATGTTCGATATGCACCCGCCTTTCCAGATCGACGGCAACTTCGGCGGCACGGCAGGCATAACAGAAGCCCTGCTGCAAAGCGAGAATGGCGAGATAATCGTTCTGCCCGCCCTGCCAGACAAGTGGGAAAGCGGCTCGTTTGAAGGCCTTAAAGCAAGGGGCGGCTTCACAGTCTCCTGCAAGTGGAAAAACAACAAAGCCGAGCGCATCACCATTCTTTCCACCCACGGCGGAATATGCCGCCTTGTAACCTCCCCCGATACGGTCATCAAGTGCAAGGGCGAGAACGTGCCCTTTGAGTACATCGACGGCTGTGCGGTATTTGAAACAACACAGGGGAAAGAGTACCTTATCAATGCATAATGCATAATGCATAATGCATAATTGTGGTATCGCCCTGCGGGCGATGATATGGCCATTCGGCCTTTTTGGAAAGCGTATTCGCTTGTTTATATGGTTTCGTTTGGAACAGACTTTTAAAATATTGTCCGCGCAGCGGACACCTTCATTATGCATTATGCATTATGCATTATGCATTTAGCACCCAGCATTCTAAAAGGAGTAATCACTACAATGAAGAATATCCACCCCGCACGCAGGGCGGCTGCGGCGGCGCTTGCGCTGTCACTCGTCCTCACAGGCTGCGGAAGCAAGATAAACGAAAACGCCGAGATAGAGTCGGCAGCAGAAGAGAAAAAGACAGCCACCACCACGACCACGGCAGCGCCCTCGTCAGAGCCTGACGCCGAGCCTGTGGTGACGACAATACCCCAGACCCAGCCCGAAGCCGAGGAGATCACCTATGAGAAATACTCCAAGTCCTTTGAAGCCGAGATAGGCGCACTTTCGGGCGGCTTGAAGACTGCCAAGAAGCGTAAGGGCTTCAAGGGCGACGGCTATATCACGAATTTCAAGGAAACGGGCGATAAGGCGGTGTTCGCATTCGACCTGCCCAAAGACCAGTTCTATACCGTGACGCTCAAATGCGCCAGCGATAAGTGGGCAAGGCTCGCTGTCAGCATTGGCGACCATATCCACTACGTAAGCTGTGACAGTAAGGATTTTGTCGAGTGCCATATCTCGAATATCTACCTCGAAAAGGGCGCTCTCAACCTCGAAATAGGATTCGGCGGCGGCAATATCGACGTTGATTCGGTCACAGTCAAAGCAAGCGATGATGTAGCAAAGCTTGACTTCTCGCTCGATAATGCGGCACTCACAGATAAAAACGCATCACCCGGCGCCAAGGCTCTCTATGACTATATCTGCTTAAACAGCGGCACGAGGGTCATTCTCGGGCAGTATGACTCAACGGGTACCGATATCGAAACAGAGGCTATACACGACCTCACGGGCAAATACCCTGCAATACGTTTCGGCGACCTTATGACACTCACTACCTCCGACCCCTCGCTCTCGCAGAAGGACGTTGAAAAGAGCATCGGCTGGAGTGAGGACGGCGGTATCGTGGGACTTATGTGGCATTGGTATGCCCCCTGCGAGCAGAGCGACTACTACGCCGAGAAGACAGACTTCGACCTATCCAAGGCTATGACCAAGGAGAAGATAGCCACCCTCACCCCCGAGGAGATACAGAAGCTTGTCGATAAAAAGAAGATAACACAGCAGTGCGCCGACCTTATGAAAGATATCGACACAGTCTCCGAGAGCCTGAAAACACTCAAAGAGAAGAACATCGCCGTGCTGTGGCGCCCTCTTCACGAAGCGAGCAACGGCTATTTCTGGTGGGGTCACGACGAGAAGAGCTATAAGTGGCTCTGGCAGACGATGTATCAGCGCATGACCGAGTATCACGGCCTTGATAACCTCATCTGGGTGTGGAGCGCACAGAATTCGGGCTGGTATGTGGGCGATAAGTACTGCGATATCCTCTCGGTAGATATCTACGACCAGGGCAACACCGCAGGCCAGACCGACAGGATACTTTTCCTAAAGAGCATAAGTGCAAATAAGCCCGCCGCCATGAGCGAGTGCGGCACCTTGCCCTCTGCTGATAATATCGTAAGGGATAAGGGCTATTGGTCGTATATCGGCCAGTGGGGCGGCAACTTCCTGCTTAAAGAAGACGGCTCTATCGAGCAGGATTATAACACCGAGGAGAATCTTAAGAATATCTATAACAGCACCGTCACCGTGACCCGTGACGAGCTCCCCGACTTCACCCAGCTCGCCCTCTCCGCCGAGGAAGAGGAAAAGAAGTCCGACGAGAAGAAGGACGACAAGAAGTCTGACGAAAAGTCTGATGAGAAGAAGACCGACGAGAAGACCGACGACAAGAAAGACGAGAGCAGCTCGTAAGAGAAAAAGCGGATATTGACTTGATATGTCAGGGGGCGAACTAAAGAACTCTTAGCTTACAATGCTCTGCGGGAGAACCCCTCCGTCATCACCACTCTGCGAGTGGCGATGCCACCTCCCCTTTCAGGGGAGGCTGATAATGCGTTCAGGGGAGGCTGAATCATCAGCCAAAGGCGGCGGTGACGGAGGGGTTTCGCCGACAAGCACACGCCCTAATATTGCCCCCAAAAAATTATTCATAATTACCCCCTTGACAAATGCTCTGAAAGTGCTATAATTGATTTATAGGTTTAAATGCGATGACGGAAACGGATAATGCAAAGGCCTTTTTCAGAGAGCCGCACGCTTTGGTGAAAGTGCGGTATCAGGCGGCGTTGTCAGATCATTCCCGAGCTTGCAGGCCGAACGGGCGGTGCCGTGATGTACGGTGTGTCCTTTAAGTCTGTGCGTGTTCCCTGCGTTAAAGGGGCTAAAGCGGCAAAGCGGCAGTACGGCTGTGCTTTGCAATAAGAGTGGTAACACGGAGCAATGCGCCCCGCCTCTTAGTGAGGTGGGGCTTTTTTAATGCATAATGCAAAATGCATAATGCATAATTAAGGTATGCGCCTGCGGCGCATGGATTCAGGTGATATTATGTTTGAAGACAATATTATTGCTGTAAAATCCAAAGCTTTTGCCATAAGAGTCATTAAGCTGTATCGCTATCTGACAGAAGAAAAGAAAGAATATGTGCTTTCCAAACAGATAGAAAGAAGCGGAACAAGCATAGGCGCAAATGTTTATGAAGCGCTTCGTGGGTCAAGTAAAGCCGATTTCAAAAACAAAATGGCTATCGCTTTAAAAGAAGCAAACGAAACACAATACTGGCTTGAATTGCTGTATGAAACAGATTATCTAACAAAAGAACAGTATACAAGCATAAATAATGATTGCGTAGAATTAAACAGAATTCTCGTAAGTATCGTAAAAAACAGCTAATGCTGTAACATAAAAGCCCGAATGGGCATCTGTCGGCGCCAGCCGACACCACAATTATGCATTATGCATTATGCATTATGCATTATGCATTATTTAAGAGGAGGATTTGCTATGTTGACACTTGATAAAGTCTACGACGCATCGAGAGTGCTCAAAGAAGTAGTAAGGCCTACAGCGTGTATCTATGCGCCGAAGGTCAATGAGGGGGTACATACCTACCTCAAAACAGAAAATTTGCAGGTGACGGGTTCGTTCAAGGTAAGGGGTGCTTACTATAAGATATCCCAGCTTTCCGATGAGGAAAAGAGCCACGGCGTTATCGCCTGCTCGGCGGGCAACCACGCACAGGGCGTTGCGCTTGCAGCTCAGAAAAGCGGTATCAAGGCAGTCATCTGCCTGCCCGACGGCGCACCTATCTCTAAGGTAGAGGCAACAAGAAGCTACGGCGCTGAGATTTGCTTGGTTCCCGGCGTTTATGATGACGCCTATGCCGAGGCTATCAGACAGCGTGACGAAAAGGGCTATACTTTCGTTCACCCCTTTGATGATGAGAATGTTATCGCAGGTCAGGGCACTATCGGCCTTGAAATTTATAACGAGATGCCCGACGTTGACGTTGTTGTAGTTCCTGTGGGCGGCGGCGGACTTATCTCGGGCGTGGCTTACGCTATCAAGCAGCTCAAGCCCTCGGTAAGGGTCTACGGCGTGCAGGCTGAGGGCGCTCCCTCAATGGTAAAGAGCCTTGCCGAAGAGAAGATACTCTGCCTTGACAACGTTCATACTATCGCTGACGGTATCCAGGTTAAAGAGCCGGGCGAGAACACCTTTGAATACTGCAAAAAGTATGTTGACGGCGTAGTTACCGTTTCTGATGATGAGATATCCTCTGCTATCCTCCACCTGATAGAGAAGCAGAAGCTCATCGCAGAGGGCGCAGGCGCTACACCTGTGGCAGCTGTTATGTTTGATAAGATTCCCGACATCAAGGGCAAGAACGTCTGCTGCGTGGTTTCGGGCGGCAATATCGACGTTACTATCCTTTCACGAGTTATCAAGAGAGGTCTGCTCAAATCGGGCAGAAGCGATACTCTTACTATCCAGCTTGACGATAAGCCGGGTCAGTTAAAGGGCGTTTCGAGCATCATCGCAGAGCTTGGCGGCAACGTTATCGCTATCCACCACGAGCGTGCAAGCGAAGACAGCGACATCACCGAGTGCCTGCTGCGCCTTGTGCTTGAAACAAGAAACTACCAGCACATCAAGGATATTCGGGCAGCCCTCAAAAAAGGCGGCTTCAAAATACTTAACAAGTAAGGAGAATGAACTATGGCAAAGACAGTTTACACAAAGAACGCACCCGACGCAATCGGCCCCTATTCGCAGGCTAAGATAGTCGGCAACCTCGTTTTCACATCGGGTCAGATAGCTATCAACCCCGCTTCAGGAAACGTTGAGGCAACAACAATAGAGGAGCAGACACACCAGGTCTGCAAGAACCTTAAGGCTGTTTTAGAGGAAGCAGGCTCGTCGCTTGACGGCGCTGTAAAGACAGTTTGCTTCTTGAAGAATATGAGCGATTTCACAGCATTCAACACAGTTTACGGCGAGTATTTCACATCAAAGCCTGCCCGTTCCTGCGTTGCAGCAGCAGCCCTCCCCAAGGACGTGCTCGTTGAGGTAGAGGTCATAGCTGAGCTGTAAGCTCTGCTAAATGCATAATGCACAGCTTCAATGCACAATGCACAATGCACAATGCACAATTGAGCCGCCTGCGGCGGCTGTGGCTGAACGACAGCATTAGCTAAGTATAACAAAAATCACCCCGAGGAAAATCAAAATTCCTCGGGGTGTTGTTATCGTTACGGCGAAGCCGTTTTTAGATCCGTGCGGCGCAAGCCGCACACCTTAATTATGCATTATGCATTATGAATTATGCATTCTCATAGGCATTGAAATGCCTATGAAAAGTCAATATCCATAGCAATCTGTATCTGATAGTCGGGGAAAGCCTGCGATACGGCGGCTATAAGCTCCCTGTGGGTCGCACGCCTGTCGGGGGAATCAAAACTCACCACCGCATCAAAGCGTATCTCCTTGGTGTCCTTTGTCAGATAAAAGCCGTGCATCTGCAAAACATACTTGTTTGATAAAACTATCTCACGCACACGGCTCTCAATGGCCTTTATCTCCTCGTCCTTGGTGTTTACCGAGTAGACGCCCACAGCCGTGAGTATCACATTGTGCTTGCTGTAAACCGCCATCTGTATCTCACGAATAAGCCGATCCAGCCTGTCTGCCGAATAGGTGTCGGGCACCTCTATGTGTACCGAGCCGTTCCACGCATCGGGGCCGTAGTTGTTGAGCACAAGGTCATATGCCCCCTGCACGTCATCAAATTCCGTAACGGTGTGCTTTATGCTCTTTGCAAGGTCGGGGTCGCCACGCTCGCCGAGAATCTGTGAAACAGTTCCCCTGAGCATCTCAAAGCCCGACTTTATGATGATAAGCGATATCACCGCACCGAGCCACGCTTCTAAAGACAGCTCTGTGAGCATGAATATCACCGCCGCCGCAAAGGTGGAAGCCGAAATTACCGAGTCGAGCACAGCGTCCTCGCCCGAGTTTATAAGCGAGTCGGAATTGACTTTCTTGCCGACGCCCTTGACATACCGCCCGAGGAATATCTTTACAAACACCGCTACGCCCACTATCACAAGCGACACTACGCTGTATTCGGGCGTCTGCGGGTCGATTATCTTCTTGACCGACTCTGTGAACGATGCCGCACCTGCATAGAGCACTATCATGGCTATCAGCATGGCGCTTAAATATTCTATGCGCCCATAGCCGAAGGGGTGCTTTTTGTCAGGCTCACGCCCTGCAAGCTTTGTGCCTATTATCGTGATGAGCGAGCTGCCTGCATCTGATATGTTGTTTACCGCATCAAGGGTTATCGCAATAGACCCCGACATAAGGCCTATCACCGCCTTGAAGCCTGCAAGCATAACGTTTGCCGCTATGCCGATTATGCTCGTTCTGACGATAGTTTTTTCCCTTGAAACGTTCTCTGATGAAGCCGCTTCGATTATCTGCGTCTTGTTCATAGTTTTCCTCTGTTTTGTGTTAGATCTCGTATAAAAGCAGCCCTGTGCATTTAAAGTAAATATCAAGAAGCGCTGTCTGCTCGTCTGTGAGCGCTCTGTCATCAAAGAATGCCACTAAAGAGCACAGATAGCTGTATGCAGGGTTTTTGCCGTTGCGCAGGCGGCTGCCGAATCTCCTGCACCTCTCTGACTGTCGAGCACCCTGAAAATATATCATCACCGAGTGCGCTCTTGCAGGCGCTGTCAATAAGCGCCCGTGCGGTGTTCGCCGTCACAAAGAGCCACAGCGTTATATCATCAAGCCTTTTGGGACGTCCTTTAAGGCAGTCGAGCGCTCTTTCAAATATATCATCCATTACTTGAACTTCTCTTTGAGCTTGTCAAAGAAACTCTGCCTCTTCTGATAGTTCTTGGTTTCAAGCGTCTGCTCAAAGTCCTTGAGGGCTTTTTTCTGCTCCTTGCTCAGGTTCTTGGGTATCTCGACATAGACCTTGACGTAGTGGTCGCCCCTGTCGTTGCGGTTTACTTTCTTGATGCCCTTGCCCTTTAAGCGGAATACCGTTCCTGCCTGCGTGCCCTCGGGTACGGTGTATTTCACCTTGCCGTCAATGGTGGGCACAACTATCTCGTCGCCAAGCGCTGCCTGCCCGTAGGTAAGCGGAATGTCAGTCCACACATCATAGCCGTCACGCTCGAATATCGGGTCGGGGCGTACTGTAAGGCTGATGTAAAGGTCGCCGTTCGGGCCGCCGTTTATGCCGCAGTTGCCGCCGCCCGCAACCCTGAGCTGCTGGCCGTCGTCTATGCCTGCGGGAATGTTTACTTCCTTCTCCTCGGATATCTTGACCATGCCCTTGCCGCTGCACTTTTTGCAGGGGGTGTCAACTATCTTGCCCTTGCCGCCGCAGCGTGAGCACTTGACCGTCTGCCTTACCATGCCGAAGAGCGACTGCTGCGATATGTTGACGCTGCCTTTGCCGTTACAGTCGGGGCAGGTCTTGACAGATGACCCTGCCGCAGCACCCGAGCCGTTACAGTCGGGACACTTTTGCAGCCTGTTGACCCTGACGGTCTTGGTTATGCCCTTGCAGGCTTCCATAAAGCTTATGGCCGCACCGACTTCTATGTCAGAGCCACGCCTCGGTGCGTTGGGGTTTGAGCTTCTTCCGCCGCCGCCGAATGCGCCGAAAATAGAATCGAAAATATCGCCCATATCCGAGAAACCGCCGAAGCCGCCAAAGCCGCCGCCCTGCCCTGCGCCGTAGTTGGGGTCAACGCCTGCAAAGCCGAACTGGTCATACTTTGCCTTTTTGCTCGGGTCAGAAAGCACCTCGTAGGCTTCGTTGACTTCCTTGAACTTAGCCTCTGCGTCCTTGTCATCGGGGTGCAGGTCGGGGTGATACTGCTTCGCCATTTTGCGGAAAGCCTTTTTTATCTCATCGTCCGAAGCGCCCTTGGAAACACCAAGCACTTCGTAGTAATCTCTTTTGTTGTCTGCCATGTCAGTTTCCTCCTTGTAAGGGGTCAGAGGTAAGAATCCCTCTAACCCACTAAACCGCAGGGCTTTTGCACCCTGCGGCGTGGAATTAAATAGTCAATAATTACTCAGCGTCTGTAAAGTCAGCGTCGATTACGTCGTCGCCGGCCTTGGAAGATGCGCCGTTGTCAGCTGCACCTGCGCCTGCGCCTGCATTGAAGCCGCCGCCGAAGTCTGCGCCGTTAAAGCCGCCTGCACCGGGCTGACCCTGTGCAGCACCTGCTGCCTGATAGATCCTTGTTGCAACGGGTGTGAATGCGTCTTCAAGCTCTTTCTGCTTAGCCTTGATAGCTTCGAGGTCTGTGCCCTTGAGAGCTTCCTTGAGTGCGTCTATCTTAGCAGTTACAGAAGCCTTCTCGTCAGCTGTTACCTTGTCGCCGAACTCGCCCAGAGCCTTCTCCATCTGGAAGCACATCTGGTCTGCCTGATTTCTTGTGTCAACTTCCTCTTTCTTCTTAGCGTCCTCAGCTGCGAAAGCCTCAGCTTCCTTAACAGCCTTGTCGATGTCCTCCTTGGACATATTTGTGGAAGAAGTGATCGTGATGTTCTGCTCCTTGCCTGTGCCTAAGTCCTTAGCGGAAACGTGAACGATGCCGTTAGCGTCGATATCGAATGTTACCTCTATCTGGGGTATGCCACGGGGAGCAGGAGCGATGCCGTCAAGACGGAACATACCGAGCTGCTTGTTGTCTCTTGCAAACTCTCTCTCGCCCTGTAATACGTTGATGTCAACAGCCGACTGGTTGTCAGCAGCAGTCGAGAATATCTGTGATTTCTTGGTAGGGATCGTTGTGTTTCTCTCGATTATCTTTGTGCAGATACCGCCCATTGTTTCAAGGCCGAGAGAAAGGGGTGTTACGTCGAGGAGGAGCAGACCGTCCTTAACATCGCCGTGTAAAACGCCGCCCTGATATGCAGCACCGAGAGCTACGCACTCATCGGGGTTGATGCCCTTGAAAGGCTCCTTGCCGAGGAACTTCTTAACAGCTTCCTGAACTGCGGGTATTCTTGAAGAACCGCCGACCATAAGAACTTTCTGAAGATCGGAAGCCGAAAGACCCGAATCCTGTAATGCCTGACGAACAGGGCCCATTGTAGCTTCTACAAGGTCAGCTGTCATCTCGTTGAACTTAGCCTGTGTAAGTGTCATCTCTAAGTGCTTGGGGCCTGTTGCATCAGCTGTGATGAACGGAAGTGAGATAGCAGAAGAAGGTGTGCTTGACAGCTCTATCTTTGTCTTCTCAGCAGCTTCTTTGAGTCTCTGCATAGCCATCTTGTCGCCCGAAAGGTCAACGCCCTCAGCCTTCTTGAACTCGTCAACCATCCAGTCGATTATTCTCTGGTCGAAGTCATCGCCGCCAAGTCTGTTGTTACCTGCTGTAGCAAGAACTTCTGTTACGCCGTCGCCCATTTCGATGATAGATACATCGAATGTACCGCCGCCGAGGTCGTAAACCATGACCTTCTGGTCTTCTTCCTTGTCGATACCGTAAGAAAGAGCAGCAGCTGTAGGCTCGTTGATTATTCTCTTTACGTTAAGGCCTGCTATCTGGCCTGCGTCCTTAGTTGCCTGACGCTGTGAGTCTGTGAAGTATGCAGGAACTGTGATAACTGCGTCAGTTACCTTCTCGCCGAGGTAAGCTTCTGCGTCAGCCTTTAACTTCTGGAGTATCATAGCGGATATCTCCTGAGGAGTGTATTCCTTGCCGCCCATTTTAGCCTTGTAGTCAGAGCCCATGTGTCTCTTGATAGAGATTACTGTGTTGTCAAAGTTTGTTACAGCCTGTCTCTTTGCTACCTGACCTACCAGTCTGTCACCCGACTTTGAAACGCCGACTACGGAAGGTGTTGTTCTTGCGCCCTCGCTGTTAGGGATAACGACAGCCTCGCCGCCCTCCATAACTGCTACGCAGGAGTTTGTTGTACCTAAGTCTATACCGATTATTTTGCTCATAGTAAATCTTCCTTTCTTAACTTTTCTTTTTATAACAATTGATATTGTTTACTGTGTTGGAACCCCTCCACCACTGCCGCTCGGAAAAACCTGTGTGCGTCCTTACCGCACTGATATGCCTCCCCTGAAAGGGGAGGTGCCCCGAAGGGGCGGAGGGGTCATATTATACGTTAGCTACTATAACCACCGCCGGTCTTACGACCTTATCGCCTATGGTGTAGCCGTTTTGCAGCACCTGTGCTACTGTGTTTTCGCCAAGCTCGTCGTTCTCGACTGTGCTCACAGCGGTTGCGAAGTTGGGGTCAAATTCCTTGCCCTCTAACTCCATGGGCTTGACACCCAGCTTTGTGAGTGCGTCGCCGAACTGCTTGTATATCATCTCGATGCCCTTTTTAAAGGTATCGTCCGAGCACTCTGCCGCAAGGGCACGCTCGAAGTTGTCTATCATCGGCAGTATCTCGCTCACCGCTGATGCCTTTACGTTGTCGGTAAGCTCTAATCTCTCCTTGGCCGAGCGCTTTCTGAAATTGTCATACTCAGCCATGAGCCGCAGGTATTTGTCCTTCTGGTCAGCAAGCTCTGCTTCAAGCTTCTGCTCAGGAGTAAGCTCCTCCTCGGGGGCTGCGTCCTCTGTCCCAGCCTGCTCTGTGTCTGCTGCCTGCTCCTCGGTCTGTTCTGCCTGTTCCTCCTCGGCCTGCTGCTCTAATATCTCCTCTTCTGTCACGTTTGCGTTCCGTCCTTTCTTTCTTTTTTTAAGTTTCATCATCGTCATCTTCTTTTGCTATCATACGTGTTATCCTGTCTGCGAAATATTCAAGATAGGGTATGAACTTTGCATAATCTATCCTCATAGGGCCTATAAGCCCGAGTGATCCGTAGCTGACGCCGTTTTTCTCTATCGGTGCGGTGATTATGCTTGAATTGTGTATCACAAAGCCCCCGTCTTCGGGCGAGAAATGAACTTTCAGCCCGCTGAAGCTCTCATTCAAAAAGCGCTTTATCTCGTCGTTCTGGTTGTCAAGGAAAGTGATTATCTCGTTCTGGTCAAAGTCCTTGCAGGTGAGCAGGTTTTTCTGCCCCTCGACCCTTACCGAGTGCGAGCTCATCTCCTGCGACATATTCATAAGCGCCGAAACTATCGGCGAGAGGCTCATCATATATGTTCCCATAGCCTCGCTCAGCTTTTCAAAGAACTCGTCCGACAGCTCGTCAACGGCTATTCCCTCTAAGTTCTCCTTTGCAAAGTCCTCAAAGAACTTAAGCTGCTCGTTTGTGAGGTCAAACTGCAAGCGGCATACCTTGTTTTTTATCGAGCCATTTGAGGTTATCATAAGGATAACGTACATTCTCTTGCCCGTGGGTATGACCTCGACCTTTGATATGAGCGAGAACTTAGGCGCTGTGCTTGCAACTACTGCGGCGCACTTTGTAAGCTCTGCCAAAGCGTGTGAAGCGCTTTCAAACATCTCGTCATCGCTGTTGTAAACGCCCGTTTCGGGGAAAAGCTCATCAATTCGTGCCTTGTCGGCATCTGATATGGCGTTTCTCTCCATAAGGCTGTCAACATAGAGCCTGTAGCCCTCGTAGGTGGGCACACGCCCTGCCGAGGTGTGGGGCTGCTCGAGGTAGCCCTGCTTTTCAAGCTCGGCCATTTCGTTTCTTATGGTGGCTGACGAGGCATTGACGTGGTTCATTATCGTCTTGCTGCCCACAGGCTCGCCCGTGACGATATATTCGTCAACGACCGCCGCAAGAATCTTAAGCTTTCTGCCGTCCATACGCCTCACCTGCTCCCTTTTAGCACTTTAGCCTTTCAAGTGTTAGCACTCATTCTCCCCGAGTGCTAAATATAGTATAACCCTTTTTGAGCAAAAAATCAAGAGGGTGAGGGCAAATTCTCCGACAAATAATGAACAAAAAACGCCCCGATATTTATGCACCCTGCACAAATGCCCCCTATCCACCGCACAAAGCCCCCGAACAGATACAAAAAACGACTTGACAAGTGCCTTAAAACATGGTATAATATCATAGTTGCAAAAATGCTTGTGTAGTATTGCATAATTGCTTGTGTAGCACAGTTGGTAGTGCAGCTCATTCGTAATGAGCAGGTCGCAGGTTCGAGTCCCGTCACAAGCTCCAAGAAAAAAAGGCCTTTGGCGTAGTCTTTTTTATGTAGCACAGTTGTGTAGTCTGTGTCAGCAAGCTGACACCGCTAATTCGTAGGTGCGAGCCACGCTCGCACCGTGCAGAGTCGCAGGTTCGAGTCCCGTCACATGCTCCAAAGTCCTCACAGAAGTGGGGACTTTTTTATTGTAGGGGGCTCAGTTGTGTAGTCTGTGTCAGTAAGCTGACACCGCTCATTCGTAATGAGCAGGTCGCTTTTGTATTTTTATATAGAATAATGCTTGTGTAGCACAGTTGGTAGTGCAGCTCATTCGTAATGAGCAGGTCGCAGGTTCGAGTCCCGTCACAAGCTCCAAGAAAAAAAGGCCTTTGGCGTATCTGTTCGCACCATGCAGAGTCGCAGGTTCGAGTCCCGTCACAAGCTCCGGCAGGGGCAAGCCCCTGCACCGATACCCTCGCCCTTTAAGACGGATACCCATATAGAAGTTTTGCCCCCAAGCGTTTATGCGCTCAGGGGCATTATATTTTATACGGTTGCTAAGCTAAATCAGAATTCAGGTTATTCTACTTGACAATTTTGTATAGAATTCTTCGATATCTTTTGCAAAAATCCCATATGGGTTTTCTTCATATACTTCAAAATGCCCATACCCCGGATCATTCCATTCTATTGAGCCGGTATCATTATTGAACAATAACAAGAAATCATCTCCGACTTCTGTAAAGAATGATCCGATCATTGCTCGTTTGCCCATATTAAAACCACCTGTCCATTTAAAAAACGCATCCTGAATAAAAGAGATATCATCTTGCTGTGCGCATAATGGGTATAGTTCAGGTCCACACTCTGGTCGGGGACATGAGGAACGTGCGCCGTGGGCTCGTTGAACAGCTCCACAAAACATGCTCCTCGAATACATCTTTCTTTGTCACATCTCATTCTTGAATAAAAATCCTTAAGTCCATCATGAATACGAAATCCAAGAACTGATTCAACCAGGTTCCAATTGATTTGTATCGTTGCTGTTGGTGTGTTCACAAAATCCTCAATTGAAATCACACATATCACCTACTAAATTCCGATTTTTGTCAGTAATAATTATAGCATTACATAGCCGCACTGTCAATAGAAACGCCATAGTACTTCTGACTGTAGATCAGAAATACTTACGCTTAAAACTGCTATATGAGAATCTTTCTTACTGTGGCGGGGTTTTTCATTTTGTTTGGCTCGGGGCAGACAATGTCATAAATCGTGGTAGTATGACACCGCTAATTCGCCCGTGCGAACAGAGTTCGCACCCCGGGGCGGTTTTTCTTTGCATTTTCACCGCATATCCGCCATTTCAAACACTTGACAAAATACTAACAATTGTTGTATAATAATAATGGTTTGTACTCACGCAGATAAAGGGAGAGAGAAATGGAAAAACTAAAGAGCTTTGTTGAAGGCAAGGCGTTTCAGGGCACTATCCTTGCCGTAATAATCATAAATTCCGTGATACTCGGCTTGCAGACCTCGCAGACAGTTACGGCGTCAATAGGCGATGTGCTCGAAGTGGCTGATAATATCTGCCTTGGCATATTCATAATAGAAATGCTGCTAAAAATGGCCGCATATAAGTTCGTAGGCTATTTTAAAAGCGGCTGGAACTGGTTTGATTTCATTATTATAATAACTTCGGTGCTCTCAGGCCTTGTGGTGCTCTCGTCTTTGAGAATACTGCGAGTTTTCAGAGTGTTCCGCTCACTTAAGGGACTTAGGGGCTTTAAAATGGTAAGCTCTCTTCGCCCGCTGCAGATCATCATCGCCGCTATCGGCAGGTCGCTCCCGGGTATATCGTGGACGGCGCTGCTGCTTGCAATAATCTACTACATCTTCTCGATCATCGGCGTCACCCAGTTCGGTGAGGCGTTCCCCGACTGGTTCGGCACTATACCGAGGGCTATGTATACCCTCTTCCAGGTAATGACCCTCGAAAGCTGGTCAATGGGCATCAGCCGCCCCGTTATGGAGGAGTTCACCTATGCGTGGGCTTACTTCGTGCCGTTCGTGCTGATATCCTCATTCGTGATGATGAACGTTGTGGTAGGTATCGTGGTAAACGCTATCAGCGAGGTAGCCGAGATGAACAAGAAAGAAGACCACGAGGAAAACGGTACTGCCGACATCAAGGCAGAGATAGACGCCGTGAGAGAACACCTAGCCCGGCTCGAATCGCTGCTTGAAAAGCAAGGGAGCGAAAACAGTTAACAGTTTACAGTTAAAAGTTTAGGTGCGGCTGCGCCGACATTTGATTCAACGCAGCCAATCCGCCCATATCGGGCTGTTTGAACGGCGGTTTCGCCTATATTTTCAATAATGTAAGGTAACAAGGCCGAATGGCCATAAGTCGCCAAAGGCGACACAATAATTATGCATTATGCATTCTGTACGTGCATTGTGCATTGCAAAAGAAAAAATTATAAACGGAGGAAATAATTATGGCAGAAGAAAACAAAGAGATCAAACAGACAAATGAGGCAGCAAAGGAAAAGAAATCATTCCTGAGCGAGAATATGATCGAGATACTCGTGGCTATATTCTTAGGCGTTACGGCGCTGCTCACGGCGTGGGCTTCGTGGATAGGCTCGCTGCACGGCGGCAATCAGGCGACTAACTACACCAAGAGCAACAACCTCGCAGCAGAGGGCAACTCGGAGTATAACGCAGGTATGCAGCTCTACACATCAGACCTTATGACATGGAACACTATCGTTGACTACACCTTTGAGCTTGACCTTGCACAGGCAAGAGGCGACACAGACGCTGCCGAGCTTATCCAGGAGAAGATAGACCACTACATCGAGCAGAACGGCAGCGAGATACTCGTTGACGCCGCTGAGAAGATGGACGACAACACCAACTCGCCTTTTGAGGTAGAGGGTATGATGGATAAGTACACCGAGGATTCCGAAGCGCTGCTCGCAGAGTCGCAGCAGCTTCTTGAAGAGGGTCAGAGCGACAACGCCCACGGCGATGCTTACAACCTCGTAAGCGTTATCTACTCGGTAGTGCTGTTTATGCTCGGTATCGTCGGCATATTCAAAAAGCTCCCCTGCCGCTTCGTGGTGCTTATAATCGCAGTAGTAGGCCTTGGCCTTGCAACGGCTTATATGCTCACTATACCGCTTCCCACAGGCTTCGATCTCGCAAGCTACTTCAAAAAGTAAGCATAATAACATACACAAAAAAGCAGAGCTGTGTAAAAACAGCCCTGCTTTATTTTTTTATAAGTAACGAGCCGCCCGTCAGGTGGGTGACATATGAGCTCTTGCTTTGAGCTCGCTCTTGCGTTCATACATAAGCCTGTCAGCACGCACGAAAACATCATTGAAGCACATATCCTGCCCCTCGTCATAGACCGATATGCCCATAGATATTATCGCCTGGGAAGGGTCAATCGGTGCATTCATAAGCGAATCGAATGCGCTGCATATTTTCTCACGGTTTTTGTAATCATCATATTCGAGCACCGCCACAAATTCATCACCGCCTATGCGGAAAACAGGGCTGTGCTTGAAGTGTGTGCATATGAGCATACAGCCTCTCATTATCAGCTTGTCGCCCTGCTCGTGGCCGTACTTATCGTTTGTGAGTTTAAGATCATTTATGTCAAATACCGCAACCGCAAACGGCGGCGTGGTCTTTCCCTTTATCTCTGCGTCCTTGCGCTCCTCGGCCTCGGCGTATGCAAGCTTGCTCTTTACCCCCGTCAGCGGGTCTCTGTAGGCAAGTATGCGGGCGTTTTTAAGCTCCTCAAACTGCTGCTTCTCACGCTCGAACGCCTTTTCTATCTGACGCTTGTATTCTTCCTTTTCGTCATTTACAACGAATGTGTGCAGAAGGCAGGTTCCCAGCATATACGCTATAGAATAGAGCGGCAGCAGCGGGAACCACAGCTGAACAGTCAGGAACAATGACATTATTATGCCGAAAGCGCCTATCGAGCGGTATCTGCGCTTTTCGGTGACGCTTCTGCCCGCTATTGCGTGGTATGTATGCAGCGAAAGCACTACCAGCAGCACTATCTGCACTATGAGCATAGTGTATCTTACAGGTGTGGGGTGGTATACCGTGTCCTCATCTATCCAGAAAAGGATAGGTGTAAAGATATTCATAATGACCATTACGACTACGGCTGTAAAAAACGCACCGCCCGAGAACACAAGAAACCGTGAGAAAAAGCCTTCCTCATTAAGATAGGTAACTGCAAACTGCGTCCAGAACACAATACCAAAACCCATAGCCACGTAATAAACTTGCGTGTCGATAAAAAGCGCTGTGGTAAGCTTTGCCTGCTCAAGGAATCCCCACAGTATGTCGGTGGTAAGATAGAAGATAACGCCGAACAGAAACTTTCTGTAGACCTTCCACGCCTTGGTATTGTCACCGCTTGTACGAAAAAGCAGTATGTCATAATTCTCTATAAGCAGCACAAACATAGTGATTATGCCGATAGTGGAGTAATACACGCCCTCACCTTCTTCCCATATATTTTCCGTCGGGTGTAACCCCTCCACCACCGCCACTCTTTGAGTGTCGGCGGTCCCCCTCCGAGCTTTTTCAGCCGCAGGCTGATAATGCGTTCAGGGGAGGCTTGATTATTAGCTTTGAAAGCTAATACTTGCCCCAACATTTCCCTTTGAGGCTAAAATATTCAAATCCGTGCGGCGCAGCCGCACTCCTTAATTATGCATTATGCATTATGCATTATGCATTTATAACGTGTATCTTTTCTCTTCCAGCCGTTTTTCAAACTCTTCCACAGACAAGGGCTTGTCGTAGAGGAAGCCCTGCGCTATCGAACAGCCCGTTTCTTTCAGCACGCTTTGCTGCTCGGTGGTCTCAACGCCCTCGGCTATACACTCGATACCCATTTCCTTTGCCATAGCTACAACGTACTTGAACATCACGTAGCTTGCATCATCTATCTTCATAGGCAGGAAGCTGCGGTCTATCTTAAGCACGTTCCACGGAATGGCCTTGATGAGATTTAATGATGAATACCCTATGCCGAAATCATCAACAGATGCGCATACGCCCTCCTGCTGTAAGCCGCTGACCACACGCTTCAAGTCCTTGAACTCAACGTCGGTGGTGGTCTCGGTAAGCTCTATCTCTATAAGGTCGTGCGGAATGCCGCTTTTGTTTATTATGCTCATTATGTGTTCGAGCAGGTCTGCGTTCATCATGTTCTTGCGTGAGAGGTTGACGGATACACGCACGCCCTCTCTGCCCTCGTCTATCCAGCGCTTTATGTCGGCGCAGGCACGTTCGAGCATAAACATATCCAGCTTGCAGATGTCGTTTGTCTCTTCAAGCATGGGTATGAAGTCTATCGGCTGAACTATCTTGCCGTTTTTCACCCAGCGGCACAGTGCCTCGGCACCCACTATCCTGCCCGTGAATACATTGACCTTGGGCTGGTAGTACGCCTGGAACTCGCCGTTTTTAAGTGCCTGCGGGAACTGCTGCTGAACACGCATAGCCTTTTCACGGCCTTTGAGAAGCTTCTCGCTGAAATAAACTATGTGCTCCTTTCCGCCATTCTGCGCTGCCTTTGCAGCAGCTATCACGTTGTTGAGCACCTCGCCGGGGTCATTTATCACAAACACCTCGGGGAATACGTATATGCCCGTGCTGGTGGTTATAAACACGCTGCTGCCGTCAGAATCGTCATAGACTATCTTGGTCTCTGTCAGATAATCCACCACATCATCAAGCTGCTCTGCGCCGCATATGCACAGGAAGTTGTCACCGCCCAGACGTGTTGCGATGCCCCTGTCGCCTATGAGCTTTTCAAGCCCCATAAAGTGGCGGTGCATTACCGTGTCGCCCGAATCCCTGCCTATCTGCTGATTGACAAGGGAGAAGTGCCTCAGATTATAGTTAACAGCCGCCCTGCCGCCTAAAGTGCCCTTGTTGCTTGTTTCCATAACGTAGTTCATAAAGCTGCGGTTGTTTCTAAATCCGCTGTCATCAAAGAGCGCAAGCTCTCTTATGACGTTTCTCATGCGGTTGCGGCAAAGGAACGTAAGCAGCGTCTTTGAAATGAGCACAGCCTTGCTCTTTTCAAAGTCATCAAACGGCGGGTCGCCCCTTTTCATATACAGCTCTATCTTGCCCAATGACATCATGCTGAGCTCTAACCTGTGAGTGTAGACAAGCTCCTCTCCATCAATGTGAAGGTCATAGCTGCAAAGCGTCTCGCCGCCGCCCATGTCCTCCTCGTGCTTATTTCTGAAAAGCCTTGTCACAGACCTTGAAAGCCGCAGAAGAGCCGCTATATCGCCAAGAATGTTCTCTATTCTCTTTTTGTCTGTTTTATCATTATCGGTCATAGCGTCTATCAGCTGCTCAAAAAGCTCATTGAAGCGCTGCTCACGCTCTGTAAGAACCATACTCATAATAAATTCCTCATTTTCACTCTATCTTTGGATCTTTACACATTACCTGCTTTGAAGCTTGAATTTCTTTTTATTCTCATACATAGCTTCGTCAGCACGC
Source organism: uncultured Ruminococcus sp. (assembly GCA_902787365.1). Taxonomy (GTDB): domain Bacteria; phylum Bacillota; class Clostridia; order Oscillospirales; family Ruminococcaceae; genus NK3A76. The sequence goes on from CADAGC010000035.1 coordinate 28,145, forward strand.
TCAAATACCTGCTTAAGGCTTATGTCGCTGCCTGCCATAAAGTCTGAAAGCCCCACGGCGACTGTTACCTGCCCTGATTTTGTGCGGTCGGTCTGCTCGTTTATAAGCCCCTTTATAAGGCCTGCTCTGTCGTTGTAGTCAGCGCCCTTTAAAAGTACTGCGAACTCGTCACCGCCTATGCGGAAAACGGGGCTGTGCTTGAATGTGTTGCATATAAGGGTGCAGGCACTTCTTATGTATTCATCGCCTGCCTGATGCCCCTTGGTGTCGTTTATAATCTTAAGGCCGTTTATGTCGCATATCGCAACTGCGAAGCTCTCGGCGTCGCCCGATACTATCTTTTCATCTATCTCGATCTCCGCCTGCTCGTAGGCACGCTTGTTCTTAACGCCAGTCAGCCCGTCACGGTTTGCCATATCCAGAGCGCTGCCGATAGCATCAGATATGTCAAGCTCATTTTTTCTTGCGGCGTCTATGTTTGCAACAGCAACTATCAGGTGCGTGCTGTCCTCCTTCGGCCTTACGGCAAACAGGGCGACATACTCAGGCCTGCCGTCTATCAGAAGGCGGTAGTTGAGCACCGTTTTGCCCGTAACACGGAGCTGCTCGATAAGGTTTTCCTTCCTCATAGCAAGTGCCATCATCGGGTAATCCTCGGGGTAGATGTCACGCTTCATGTTCTTCTGCGTGTCACCGAAGAAATCGTTGCCCTTTGAGCCGATGTTGAGCTTTGCGTATTTCTCGTTTGCGCTATATTCGCTGTATTCGCCGGTTTCAATGTTTACGTGGTATATTACCTCATACCTCTGCGCCAGCGCCATAGCGATCTCGCCGAATGTTCGGTTTTCGGCCTGTATCGCCTGCTCCTTGCGCACCTGCTTGTCTATGTTGCCGACACCTAAAACTATCCCGTCGTCGTCAGTCATGCTCTTCATAGCTATAAGGTTTAAATACTGCTCCTTGCCATCAAGCATCTGCCTGTAGACGATAGAGACAGTGCCGTTCTCATCAAGCGCTTTAATAAGGTTATCACGCCTGAGTGCCTGCAGCACCCTGTAGCAGTCGTCCTCATGGATATATCTTATAACATCCTGCTGCAGCTTGCTGAAGAAATCATCGCCGCCCTTGTCTATGCCGAGCTTTGAATAGCTGTCAGACGATTTGTACTGTGTATAGTGCCCTGTCTTTACGTTTACGTGGAATATGACCTCATAAAGCATTGCGAATGACTGGGCTATCTCGGCGTAGGTGCGTGTCTCTTCACGGATCGCAAGCTCACGCCTGCGCTGTGTGTCAACATTCTGAACGCCTATTACCATACTGTGAGTGCCGCGCCTTATGGCTTTGAGCGCATAGTACTTAGGCTTACCGTCAAACACCAGCCTGTAATCAAGCATATAGCTTCCACCCTCATCAAGCGCCGCCGCTATCTTCTCTTTTTCAAAGGATGTTATGAACTTGTCCCGGTCTTCCTTGTAAACAAGCTTTTTTGCGTTGCCTATCAGGTCATAAAAGAAATCGCTGCCTGACGAGCGCACGGTCATTTCCTTTGTATTGCCCGATGTGGAATATTCAACGTAGCTGTTGTCGTTCATATCGACAACATATATGCTCTCATAGTCGTCTGCAAGTGCAAGTGCGATCTGTAAAAATGATATGTTCTCGCCGCCTGTGCGGTTATTCTCCTGTGACAAAACAAACACCTCTCTTACGTTCGGGTTTTATTTGTTATAGTATACCATATATTTTGTGATGAATTAGTATTTCCTCTTATAATTATTCATAGTATCATTATACCATATATGTCACAAAAAATCAACACCTTATATACATTTTTTGAATACTTTTCCTATGTTTTTTACCCCCAAGCGCAAAAAGAACACCCTCGCCGCTAAACGACAAGGGTGCCTTTAATTCTATAGGTATTTTAGATAGGTGTTATCACTTTTTCTTGCGGGCAAATATTGCCATAGCTGCTGCTAATGCAGCTGTGCCGAATGCTGCTGCCGCACCTGTCTTGGGGTTGCTTGTAGCAGCTGCTGCGGTCTGCTCGGTCTTCTTCTCCTCGGCAGGCTTTACTTCTTCCTCCTCGGGCTCTTCTTCCTCGGGCTCTTCCTCGGGTTCCTCAGCAGGCTCTTCCTCTTCCTCGGCAGGAGTTTCTTCTTCTGCGGGAGTTTCTTCCTCAGCAGGCTTCTCCTCCTCTACAGGCTCTTCCTCTACAGGAGTTTCCTCGGCAGGAGTTTCTTCCTCTGTGGGCTGCTCCTCTGTGGGTTCTTCCTCAGGCTCTTTTTCCTCCTCGGGGAGCGGGTTTACCTTGACATAAACATTGGCAACAGAAGAATCTGCAAGCTCATCTGCCTTAGCAGAGATGTTTATATTGCCGTTATCTATGTCTACTTCATGTGCCTGGAGCTTTATGGTGAAGTCAACGCTCTCGCCGACCTTGAGCTTTTCAACAGTGCCTATCTCGGTATCCTCAAATGCAGCAACGACATTTGTAAGGTCTGTGTCACCGTTGTTTGTGAGTGTTGCAGTTACCTCGAAAATATCGCCAACATAGCATTCCTCTACGTTTGACTTTGCTGTGACATCAAGGCTGTAAACAGAAACAGGTTCGGGCTTCTTCTCAAAAGTTACGTTGATGCTCTGAAGCTCCTTGGTATCCGTAACTGTGAGAGTGTTGTTATAGATATTGTAATCATCAGCATTTTCACCTGCAAGCTCAACTGTATACTCGCCTGTGGGAACGTTATATAATGTAACGCCGTCCTCGGGATAATCCATTGAGGCAACTACCCTGTCAACATGAGCGGTAATATCTGCGTACTGGTTGACCTGGCCGCCGCCGTTAGGAGCGTATGATGTCTGGTACTTGATCTCGGGGCAGTCCTTTTCTACCCATATATCATAGTAAGCTTTACCGCCTTCGGTGGTGAGTATATCAGCAGTTATAGCACCGCCCGAATAGAACGGGAACAGCACATATCTATTAAACCCTGTCTCGGGGTCTACATCAAAGTCTGCAACGGGGTAGTAAAAATCGCTGTCATCGTTGTATATGCCCTTTATGCAGTATTTGCCGTTAACATTTTCTATTTTCGGAAAATCTGTAACGGGAACACGTATCTTTACAAACTCACGGTCATAGTCGGTAACAACGAGGTCTTTATTAAAGATGTTGCCGCCGTGGAACATTATTCTGTAATCGCCTGTGGGAACAGAACGAAGCGATGTGCCGGGAACCTCGCTGAAACGGAATGAATCTCTTGTATAGCTCGGGTCATCCCAGTCAGACTGTGTAGTCTCGATAGAAACTGTAGAATCGCTTGCGCCGTTTTTCATAAAGTCGATATAGTCTTCGCTTACATCAACTATATACTGCCCTGCGGGAACTGTCTTGGTATCAACTATCTCATACTTCTCGGTATCGAATGTGCCTATATAGCCTGTACCGTTGGGCGCAAGATAGTAGTCATATTCTTCATTGGGGAATTCGCCGCTTATCGCAGTAGCTCTGAAGCCTTCTAAAACAAGTATAGTAAAATCAGTAAGCTCAGAGAAATCTATAACGTCTGACAGATCGCTGTTAGGTATCGAAAAACCGACAGAGAAAAATGCTGACTTATCATTGTCTGCACCGGTGATATTATATACCTTTTGATTTTTTACTGTGTCAGAGTAGGAATTGCCGCTATCAAACGAGAACCGGGAATACGTATTACGGTTGAATTTACCTACTGTCTCACCGTCGCACTTTATAACGAAATCAAGATCCTCATACGAAAAATCGTTGCACTTTACGGTAACGTTGAGATAAGGCTTGTTTACCTTTAACTCCGCCGTTGCGGGTGAATTGTCTGCCTTTGCTGTCTCTTCATCGCTTAAATAATGCCAATAGCCCCATGTGGGTACGATAGCATATGCCGACATAGCCGTTGTGCCTGCCATCATAAGTGCCGCAGCAGCAACGCAGGCTCTCTTACAGCTTTTTCTCATTATTTTTTTCTCCCAAATTTGCAATATATCTTAAGGCAACACCGCACAACCACCGGCTGAAGCCTTTGTACGCCATCTACTTGCCAAATTTCCGTCATATCCCCCAAATTCGCCTTGTCTTACGCAAGTGAAACTGCGGCGAATATGGGCAATCTGACGAAAATTTGGCGGTCTCAGCTTCGCTGAGACCACGTATACTGACGTACAATGGTTATGCGGTATTGCCTTAATACTGACGTACAATGGTTATGCGGTATTGCCTTAATATACTCTATATGTTATTTATTTTAACACTTTTCCACCAAATTGTCAATAGTTTTGACGGAATAAATTGTTTAAATTTTTATGATTTTAAGATGCCCCATTTGTTTATGTTGATATATGATGATAGTTTTGCTATATTTACATCGCCCTCGCCTTATGCATGAAAAAAAGCTCCTCCGCAACGGGAAGAGCCTTTTTTCATGAGACGGCCTGTAAGCCGGGTTTTGTCGTGTACGGCAATCTATCTGCGCTTTATGTCGCCATAAAGCTTTAGCCCCCTACAGCTTGGGCCTGACGAGCAGCCATTGACCATGGGCTGCCATTGGGGTTGCATCGGGTAAGGTTTACACGGCAGACGCATCTCTGCGCCTCCGGTGAGCTCTTGCCTCACCATTCCACCCTTACCGAAAAATCGGCGGTATCTTTTCTGCTGCACTTGCTCGGGAGTCGCCTCCGGCTGATGTTATCAGCTACCCTGCTCTGTGATGCCCGGACTTTCCTCACTGACTAAACGTCACCGCTGCCGTATAGCCGTCTCATAAATTGTATTTTAACATATTTTGAGGGATATGTCAAGGCACGGGGCATTCCGCCATAACCTCTGAATTAATTAAGGCAATACCGCATAACCATTGTACGTCAGTATACGTGGTCTCAGCGAAGCTGAGACCGCCAAATTTTCGTCAGATTGCCCATATTCGCCGCAGTATGACGGAAATTTGGCAAGTATATGGCGTACAAAGGCTTCAGCCGGTGGTTGTGCGGTGTTGCCTTAATATATTTGGCTGTTGACAATGCAAGGATTTTGCGTTATACTAAATATATTAACAAAAGTGGTCGTCGCTTAAGTGTAAGCGTATAGGGGGGTGCGGCGGCGTGCTTTTAAAGGGAGGAAACATTATATATGAAAAAATTCATCTCGCTGCTGACGGCAGCATCGACATCAAAGACGTGACTATCCTTAAGCAGTACCTTGCAAAGTGGAAAGTGAGCATAAATGCCGAAAATGCCGATGTTAACGGCGACGGTGAGATAAATATCAAAGACCTCACGCTGATTAAACAGTTTATTGCCAAGTGGAAAGTAACGCTCGGTTAACATAAATAACAACTATCTCCCGCAGGCTATAGGTCGGTACTCATATAGAAATATTGCGCCATAGTACTTGTGATTTAAAGTCAGAAGTACTATGGCGTTTTTTCTATTGACAGAGTTTATATTGACAGAGCGGCAATGCCGTGATATAATTATTACGAACATAGATCAGAATTTATATCATGGAGTTAATAATGGAGTCGATAAAAAAATATATTGATTATGCTATTGAATTGGAACAAATCAATCAAATTGGTTTATCTCATGGGAATGATCTCAGACAAAACAACAAGTTAGCCGGTAAACTTCGTGCAATTGCAAAAAACATAGAATTGAAAACACCTGAATACAAAAAGGCGTTCGCCAAATTACTTAGTCATTCTAATTCAAATGTAAGAATATGGTGCGCTCATCATATGCTTGAAGTAATGAATTATGATGATGAAGATAGAAAAAACGCCTTGCTCATAATTTTAGGCAGGTCTACCGACAGTTATGGTGAAAAGCTTTGGCTAAATGATTGGTTCACCAAAAATCCATTAGACAAACTTTTGCTATAAATTATGATTTATCCGAGCAACCAAATAAAAGAGATGCTGCCCCAAAGTAGTTTAGCTGCTTTGGGGCAAAACTTCTACATGAGCATAAGCCTATGCCGAGCGGGAGATTTAGGCAATATCACCTATGTTTGACAAATATCATCAAATGCTGTATAATATATACAGGTGATGTAAATGAACAAGTCTTTTAAAAAGATAATATACACAACAGTTGCCGTGGTAATGGCGCTTAGTGCTGTTTCCTGCTCAAAGAACACGATAGAGAAAAGCGACAACGCTGTAACTACCACTACTGCAAGCAAAGAAGAGACCGTGACAGCCGCCCCTGAAGAAGAACCCACGGGCGGTGAGACACAGGCCAAAAAGACCAAGAAGAAGAAAAAGGTCATAAAGGAAAACTACAACCACCTCACGGGGCTTTATGATGTTTCCGACGACGGCAAGGGCAAGCGCCCCTGTGCGGTAATGGTAAACAACATCGAGGCGGCTCTCCCCCAGTACGGCATATACGACGCCGATATTCTCTTTGAGATAGTGGCAGAGGGCGGCATAACAAGGCTTATGGCGGTATACGGCGACGAGTCTGACATACCTAACGTCTGCTCGGTGAGAAGTGCGAGATACTACTATATGCTCTTTGCGCAGAGCTTTGATGCGGTGTATCTGCACTGGGGGTCTGACCCGATAATATGCAGGCCGATGTTTGATGAGCTGTCGATCGACCACATAGACGGAATGTATAACACCGACATCTATGACCGTGACTATGACCGTATGAATTATATGGATATGGAGCACACAGGCTACCTGAACGGCTCGGCGGTAATGGACGAGATATCAGCCCTCGGCATGAGGCAGGATATCAAGGACGGGTATGAAGACATATTCAGCTTCTATGACGAGTTCACAAGGCCTGCGGGCGATGACTGCGACAAGGCGACAGTAAACTTCTCCCAGTGGTATTTCTCCGACTTTACCTACAGCGACAAGACCAAGACCTACAAAAAGCTTCACAACGGCAACAAGCATATGGATCAGGTCAAGAACAAGCAGCTTGAATTCACCAATCTTCTTATCCTCGAAGTGCCCGATATAAAGGTTGCCAATGAAGACAGCAAGATAGTGAAATTTGATATGGACGGCGGCAGCGGCTATCTTCTCACAGGCGGAAAGATAAAGCGCATCAACTGGAGCAAAGACGGCGACTTCGGCAAGCTGACTCTTACCGACGAAAGCGGCAACGACCTTATGTTAAACGTCGGCAAGACCTATATCGGCGTCACAAAGCAGGGCACGCTGAGCTATTAAATCAAAGTACAGCAAAAAAGGTATCGCAGCTAAATGCGATACCTTTTATTATTTATTCTGTTTTAACTCCAGGTGTTGGTGTTGCCGCCGTTCCACGCTCGGTCGTCTATCCCGTCGCCGTCAAGGTCGAGCAGGTTGTCGTCAACGCCGTCGCCGTTGTTGTCAACGAAATAATCGTTTATGCCGTCGCCGTTCTCGTCAGCGAAGGGGCCGCCGCCGCCGTTTGTCTGCACGTTGCTCTTGCCGTAGATAGTTTCCTGCAAGATGTGTGCGTTCTGTGCAAAGTCAACGCTTAAGCAGTCAAGGCCGTCGATTATCTGGTTTGAGAATGTGCCGTTGTAGGGTATCTGAAGCTGATTGATGTCATACTTCATATAGGTGAATGCGCCGAGTATCAGGCCTGCCACCTCGTCCTCGGTGATGTCTGTCCTTACCTGCTTTGCCACCTTTTCTGCAAGGTCATCAAGCTCTGCAAAGGAAAGACCCTTGGCCTTTGATATCATCTCAACTATCGACTCACGCTGTCTCTGCGCTCTGCCGTAGTCATCACCGCAGCCGTAGCGGCTTCTTGCATATGCCAGCGACTGGTTGCCGTCAAGGTGAAGCTTTATGGATTTATCCTGCTCGGAGTTGTATTCTACTGTAGTTCTCAAAGCATCTGCGTCATAGTCGGTGTAGAGGTCTGAGCCGTCCATACCATACTGCTCAAAGTCTACATACCCCGTGCCTGCCTTGTTGCCGAGGTAGTTGTTCTGCTCGTTGAGCGGGTCACGCATAGCCACAGCCTCGGTGTAGCTTACATCAAAGTCAAGCCCGCCTACTGCATCAACTATCTCGATGAACGAGTAGAAGTTGACTATAACGTATCTGTCGATGTTTATCGCATAGTCCTGCTGCAAAGTCTCAGCCAGCAGGTCTACGCCGCCGTAGCCGTATGCCGCATTTAGCTTTGAAGCGTTCCAGCCTGGTATCTGTGTGTATGTATCACGCAGGAAGGAGGTCATTGTGATCTTCTCCCTGTTCTGGTCTAAGGATATGAGCATCATAACGTCGGTATTGCCCCTCGACTCGGTGGCCGTGTCACGCAGGTCTTCACCGATGAGCAGGATATTCTGAACGCCGTCTTCACTCATAATGCTCTTGGCTATCTTCTGAAGCTCTGCCTTTATTCTGTCTTCCTCGGCCTGTTTATTGACCGTGTCGGCAGATGATGTGTCCTTTTCGAGCGAGAAGTTTGAATCTATCGCACCGCTGTCGGTCTTTAACATTCCGTGCCATTTGTGGAAGAAGCCGTAAACTACAGCAAACACCGCAAACACGAACACGGCGATTATGCCGAGAATTATAAGCACTACCTTTGCGGTAGATTTCTTTTTCTTTTTGCGGGGCTTGTCAGACGAAGAAGATGACGAAGCCCTCTGGGTGCTCTGCGCTCTCGGGCGCTCTTCCCTTGCAGGCGGTGCGGATTTTTTGGGCGAGGGCTCTTTTTCACGCCACGCATCACCGAGAAGGTCTGTGCTCTTTACACGCTGCTTTTCCTTGCCGCCGTCAACATTTATCACAAAATGCTCCTGCTCGGCGCTCTCACGCTGGTTTTCAAGCAGCTCCTCCTTGTTTTCCTTGGCATTCTTTATCGCATCTGCCACCTTGAACTGGAGCGTGCTCGAAAGCTCCTCCTCACGCCTGAAATCTATATCGGGTAAATTATCCTTATCAAGACCGTTTTTGTTCTTGTTATCTTCCATAAAACTACCTCATAGGTCAAAAATCGTTTTTTCGTTTTTATTCTTCTCAAAAGCGCAATATACACGCCGCCAATATGTAACCTATAATATTATACAGTATTTTTATGAGTTTTTCAACGATTAATTGTAACAAATTTTACTCATATAGCTATAGTCTTTTGCAAGTTTTAGTATATTTTTCGCACATTTTTCACCTGCCTCCCCCGATAACATCATAATTCGGCAAGCCCCGAAAACGGCACATTGATTCTTTTACGAAAAAGTGAATATTTTAACACCGAAATTTCGTAGAATCAATCGATTTCGTAAGTTTTAGTTATTATAGACAACAAATGCTGCTAAAATTTGTTAGAGATTTAGCTCTCGTGTTAATTGACAATTATCACAGGTTATTGTATAATGTAGGTGTAAGCATTTGAATATAGGTTTCTTTCATACAGGAGGGATAGTTATGAAAAAAACAACCAAGGGCTTTACTCTCGTAGAGCTCATCGTAGTCATCGCCATTATCGGCGTACTTGCAGCGATACTTGTTCCGGCTTTAATGGGGTATATAGCCGATGCAAAGGTAAACGCCTGCAACGCAAACGCAAAGAACATCTACAATGCCACCGCAGATCTTGCAACAAAGCACGCAGCACAGGGCACTGGCTGTGTAACAGGCAGGATAGTTAAAGATGTTAACAGAAATACTGCATATATGACCGGTCTGCCTACCCCTGATGAGATAGACGATCAGCTCGGTTCGGGTTCTGACTATGTATATCTTATCAGATGTACCGATGGTTTCCCGGACGTTGTGTTCTGCTCAAAGACAGACAGAGATTATTACGTAGGCTCATATCCTGTAGCTGCTACAGGGAAGTGTGCAAAGCCTATGAAAGAAATGAATCTCTTAACCGTTTACACAAAATCGCAGAAGGCAAACGATGACGACGTTCTCGGTACAGCCTGATAATAACACCCCAAACAATATCCGCCGCAGACGATAAAGCCTGCGGCGGCTTTTATTATAATGCATAATGCATAATTCATAATGCATAATTAATGTGGCGGCTTCGCCGCAATATGCCCATTCGGGCTTGTTTCCCTGCTCTTTCCGCTAAAAGAAAGATTTCTGCATAAACAACAAATCCCCCAAAGCTTAAGGCAATACCGCACGACCATTGTATGTCAGATGCGCTGACAAATTTTTCGTCAGATTGCCTATATCCGCCGCAGTTTTACTGGCGTAAGACAAGGTCATATGGCATACAAAGGCGTAAGCCGTTGGTTGTGCGGTGTTGCCTTAATAGCCTTGGGGGATATTTTTTTAAATCCGTCCTGCGAAGCGCAACGTTTTGCGCAGCAAAACTTGCGATTTATGCGCTTGCGGATAAACCAATATCAGCTTGCGGATAAATCAGTACACATTACCCGTTACCTGACGATCATCTTTCCATTTTCCAGACCTGTGCGCTGTAGGGGGGCAGCTCGCTGCCGCCGCCGAAGTCGTGCTTGGTGCCTGTTATCAGCTCGTCAGCCATGCCGCAGCCTGCGTCAAAGTGCGCAGTAAAGGGCTGGTCGTCAGCGTTAATAGCTATCATATAGCGCTCGTCCTCAAACTTACGCTGAATAATGCACTGCTTGTTAGTCAGCACGGGAACGCTTATATCGCCGTAGCAGAGCGCCTTGCTCTCACGGTGTATCTTTGCAAGCTTTGCGATGTACTGACTAAGCTCATTCTCGATAGGCTCGTCAAAGGAGACTCTGAGTGCGGGGTCGCCGTCTTTCTTGTCGGCCTCTGCGCCCCATTCGCTGCCGTAGTAAATGCAGGGAATGCCCGGCATACCGAAGAGTATTGCATAGATAAGCGGTATATGCTTTTTGTTTGAGAGTATGGTCGCAACTCTCGAAACGTCGTGGTTATCAACGAAGCTAAGCAAATGCATACCCCTGTACTGGCACCAGTTTTCGGGGCCGAACTGGTTTTTGAGCGAGTGGCAGATCTCGAACATATTCATCGAGTTGAAGCTCGAATAAAGCCCCTTGTAGCACTGGTAGTTGGTTGCCGAGTGGAGCATCTCGTTGTTGACAAACTGCGAGTAGTCGCCGTGGAGAAGCTCACCTATCAGCACAAAATCCTGCTTGAGTGAGTCAGTGTAGCCCCTGAGTCTCTTTAAGAAGTCTTTGTTTAAGCAGTAAGCCACATCAAGGCGCAGGCCGTCAATGTCGAATTCATCCACCCAGCCCTTGATAGCCGAGAAGATGTGCTCTACAACCTCGTTGTTCCAGAGGTTGAGCTTTACAAGGTCGAAGTGACCCTCCCAGCCCTCATACCAAAGGCCGTCGTTGTAGTTTGAGTTGCCGCCGAAGTTTATCTGGAACCAGTCCTTATAGCGTGAGTTCTCACGGTTTTGAAGCACGTCCTGAAAAGCCCAAAAGCCCCTGCCGACGTGATTGAATACGCCGTCGAGCACTACCTTTATGCCCCTCTCGTGGAGAGCGTCGCAGACTTTTTTGAAATCCTCATTCGTGCCGAGGCGGCAGTCTATCTTTGTGTAATCTCTTGTGTTATAGCCGTGTGTGTCAGACTCGAACACGGGCGAGAAGTAGACCGCATTACAGCCCATATCCTTTATATGGTCAGCCCAGTCGAGCACCTTTAAGATCCTGTGCTCCTGCACACCGTCATTCTCAAAAGGTGCCCCGCAGAAGCCGAGCGGATAGATCTGATAAAATACACTTTCATATGCCCACATAGTTTTAAAACCTCCAGATCAAATAAATACTTTTGTCGGGTGAATTTTATTTCATATTTTTGCCGACTATAATATTATACCAAAAATCGGGAATTATTTCAACCCCAATAATCAATTAATTTTTAGGGATATTTTGTGCAGTTTACACAATACTTGACTTTTGATTTATATTGTGATATGATAATAATAACCAATGGAACCCCCATAAAACCGCCCGATATGGGCGGATTGGGCAGAGTTGAATCCAACATCGCCCGCAGGGCGATACCTCAATTATGCATTATGAATTATAAAAGGAGTGACCCTATGAAACCTATCCTCGTCCTCTTCACGGGCGGAACTATAGCAAGCGTGTCAAGCGGCGGCGTTATCTCGCCCGATAAGGGCAGGGGCGACTATCTGCTTGACCTCTACCGAAAGACATCGGGCGATAATGACACGCAGTTTGAGACTGCAAGCCCCGTGCATATTTTGAGCGAAAACCTCTGCTTTGACGACTGGAACGCCCTTATAAAAGCCCTCTGCTCATACACTCTTGATGACTACTCGGGAGTCATCATCACTCACGGCAGCGACACCCTCGCCTACACCTCGGCGCTGGTGGGTATGCTCTTTCGGCACACGCCCGTGCCTATCATCATCACCGCCGCCAACAAGCCCCTTGACGTCAAGGGCACAAACGGGCTTTTCAACTTCTCATCAGCCGTACAGCTGATAAGAGAGCACCGCTATATAGGCGTTTTCACGGTGTATGAGAAAGTCTGCCTCTCCACACGGCTGCTGCCTGCCGACACGGCGCTCGACAGATTTTCCTGCTACGGCGGCGAGGAGGGCTTTGAGGGGGTCAGCGAGTTTCGCCTTGACAAGCCCCGTGAGCGGCTGTTAGACCCCGACATAACCCTTAAAAACGATGTGCTGGTCGTTCACCCCTACCCCAACTTCAATTATAACAGCCTAAGCCTCACCTCACGCCCTGCGGCGGTACTGCACACCCTTTACCACAGCGGCACGGCCTGCACAGACCTCACCCACGGCGGCGAGCGCTCGCTGATAAGCTTTGCAAAAAAGTGCAAGGCGCTTGACATTCCCCTCTTTCTCTGCGGCACCAAGGGCGGAAAGGCGGACATCTACGAGAGCATGGGCGAGATAAGGGAGCTTGGCGTTAACACCATTGACCGCATATCCGACGTGGCGGCCTATGTCAAGCTCGTTATCGCATACAATCAGCAGCAGGTGAATCCTGCGAGGGTAATATATACTAATCTTTTCTTTGAGTTTTTGTGATAGAAAAAGCCGACACTAAAGTGTCGGCTTTATTATTGTCTTAATTATTTGAAATCAAAATGATCAAGATCAAGGTGGCTTGTGTCAAGCCCGTCCATAAAGCCGCTGGTGCCCGATGCGTCGGGAATGAGGGGCTTTGGCGGCTCCATCTTGCCTGTGAGGAGATTTACGCTGTTTGCGCCCTGACCATCCTCCTTGGGCTTCTGAATGATCTGCTGCTCGCCGAATATCGAGTCTGCGTTGATGTTCTGCGCAGGCTGCGGAACTATAGTCGGTGCGGGCTGCTGGGGCTGCTGATTTAGCAGACTGCCGCCGAGCAGGCTGTTTGTCTGCTGTGCCTGACCCTGTGCTGCGGGCTGTGCCTGCTGCGTGGGCGGTGCAAAGGGGCTTGAAAGCGTGGGTGCAGGCTGCTGCATACCCTGCTGGGGCATAGGCTGCGCCATACCCTGCTGCGGTGCAGGCCGCTGTTTCTGCTGATACTGCAATACGTCCTGCCCTGCTGCCGCTGCGGCCTTGTTGTTGTCGGTGACTGATGTTCCCTGCGGAACGAAGCCTGTGTTGTAGCCGCCGGGAGTATACATCGGGTCGGGGTGACAGCCGACGGGCGGGTTAAGGCCGAAGATATTGAACAGCGTGCCTACAAACCTCGTGTCAACAGTCAGATAGTTGATGAAATTCTTGTGGTTGTAGGTCTTGCGCCTTGCGTCGTAGGTGGTGTTGTCAACCAGCACGTAGTTTTCCATAAACGAGCGTGAGTGGAAGAGGGTTACCGTGAAGTAATTCGTTCTGCCGCCCGCCGTGATGAGCGCCTGGTTGTTAAATAGCGACATGGGGTCTGCTTCCATAGAGGATTTGAGTGCCTGTGCATTGACTGCGCCGAACTTGAACTGTGTGGGGTGCTTGATAGCCCAGTCATTGTCAGACTCGATAAAGGGTCTTTGGCACATAGGAATTGCAATTGCAAATGCAGGAAGATTTATAACGATAAGCTCGCCTAACCATACAAGCCAGAGCATAAAGCCGTTTACAAGCTCTGCATCTCTTGTAGATGAGTAGGAGTGTGAGGTGCTGTAAGACCAGCGCCCCTCGGAGTTTATCTGCTTGATATCGCTCATGAGCATTCCGGGGTGAGCCATGAGAGTAAATGCGCTCTTCTGATTCTTATAGCCCATATAGTCAAGGAACTCGTCGCCGTGGTAGTCGAGGAGGTATTCCTTAAGGCTCAGCTCGTCAAGCTTTCTTAACGACTCTGCTATCTCGTCCTCGCTGTTGCCGAACATAGCCGCCATGCCCATAACTTCCCACAGAGAAGCATCGGGGTGACGCTCGAGGTAGTAAGCCGCATAGTCTGTGGTATCGCCAAGCATACTGCCTGTAAGGCTGCCGACAGTCGAATCACCGAGTGCCGATGATGCGAGAGAATTGCCTTCACCCGACTTTGTAAGCTCCTTGTAGTCAGTACCGGGCTTTGCCGAATACTCCTTGTATGTAGCTTTCATCGAGTCAAGTGTTTCCTGGCTGAGTATTATCTGTGACATAGTCTGTGTGTTGGGAGTAGTGCCGTATTTGCTTGCAGCCTCTGCCATAGCATCGTCAAATGCCTTTGTGATAGGCTTGTTAAGGTCTATGCTCACGCCCAAAGAAGAAAGGCCGTCAGAAAGATCATCAAGCCCGTCCTGCACCCAGTCGGCAACATAATCATACTGATCCTGCCTGTCAAAGCTGTCATACAGCGCCCATTTAAAGTATGTGGTAAAAAGCAGCGCCATACTAAGCGATACTATTACCATCATGGGGCTTCTGAGCTTAAACTTTTTGATGAAGAAATAAGCCACACCGCCCATAGCGCCGCCGTAGAGAACTGCCATAAGTATGCAAAGGTAGACGATAGGGCACACGCCGTTGACCTTAAGGTAAATAAAGGTTATACCCATGCCCACTGCGATCGTGCAGACTATCATCAGTATAAGACCCACCACCGAAAATTTATCGGAGGGCTTATAGTATTTTTCGTTCATTGATATTTTCCCCCAAAATACATAGTATAGATATATTATATCATATCGTGCGTTTTTTTTCAATAGAAATAGTGTAAAAACTTTTGACCTTTGTCAAAGCACAATGCACAAGAATAATGCATTAAACCCGTGCATTGTTATCGACAATTGTAAGGTTTTTTTACAGCTGTACAAATTTCAAAAATCGCTTGCATTGATTAATAATGTGTGATATAATATTAAAGGTTATAAATAAGTGTAAAGGAGTGTTTGTATGATAAAGGTAAAAAACCACCTGGGAACTATCGGCATATCTGACAGGTATCTCAAAACGCTTGTTTCAAAGACAGCCGAAAGCTGCTTCGGCGTGGCGGATATCAACCGTGCCGGCGCCGTTCAGGGTATCGAGGGCTTTATTAAGCGCAGAAGAGCCGAGAATTTCGGCGTTTCTATAAAGCATACACCTTCGGGCAGGCCGATAATAGGGCTGCATATAACTGTGACCTACGGTGTCAACCTCAATGCGATAGCAAACAGCATTATACATAAAGTCGAGTATGTTCTCGAGAGCGAAGCAGGCGTAAAGCCCGAAAAGGTAAGCGTCTTTATAGACAAAATGCTCGGTTAATATGATGGTAGGAGGAAAAACGGTGATAACTGGTAAGCTTCTTCGTGACGCTTTTATAAGCGGTGCGAATGGTATTGCAAATAATAAAAAATCGGTGGATGAGCTCAACGTATTCCCTGTGCCTGACGGTGATACAGGTACGAATATGGCTATGACGACATCAAACGCCGTAGCAGAGCTTAAGCACTTAAAGGACGACTGCACAGCAGGCGAGGCCGCAAAGACTATGGCGGCAGGCTGTCTGCGTGGTGCGAGGGGCAACTCGGGCGTTATAACCTCGCTTATTTTCAGAGGCTTCTCAAAGGCCTTGAAGGGTGAGGATAAGTGCGACAGCGAGCTGCTCGTCAAGGCTCTTGAACTGGGTGTCGAGGGCGCATACAAGAGCGTTATGAAGCCCACCGAGGGCACTATACTCACAGTAGCAAGAGAGGCCGCAGAGCGTGCAAGAGAATTCTCCCGCTCGACTAATGACCCGCTGCTGGTATGGGAAGAGGTATGCAGAGCTGCTGCTATATCCTTGGAGAACACGCCGAAGCTTCTGCCCGTGCTTGCAAAGGCAGGCGTGGTAGACGCAGGCGGCAAGGGTCTGCTTGTGATATTCGAGGCTATGCTTCACACATTCAAGACAGGTGAGATATTAGAGAGCACCGCCGACAAGGCTGAAGCTGTAGTAACGGTAGAAACATTTGCCGACACGGTAGGCAAGTTCGATTCAGAGATAACATTCACCTACTGCACAGAAATGCTCATCACCAAGAAAAAAGACTGCGCAGACCCCTCGAAGCTGCGTGCTTACTTGGAGACTATAGGCGACTGCGTGGTAGTTGTTGACGATGATGAGATAATCAAGGTTCACGTTCACACTAATGACCCGGGTCTTGCTATACAGAAGGGTCTTGAATTCGGCCATATCAACCTGCCGAAGATAGAGAACATGAAGCTCCAGCACGAGAACGCAAAGAAGCAGGCCGACACACCCGAGTTCAAGCCTGTAAAGCCCGACAAGAAATACGGCTTTGTGACAGTTGCGGCAGGTGCAGGCATTGAGAATATGTTTGCAGACCTCGGCGCTGACTGCATAGTCAAGGGCGGGCAGACAATGAACCCCTCGACAGATGATATACTTAAGGCAATACTCGCCTGCCCCGCAAAGAACGTGTTCGTGCTGCCCAACAACAAGAACATCATCATGGCGGCAGAGCAGGCTATGAAGCTTTGCGACGACAGAAAGGTGACTGTTTTACAGACACGCACCATTCCGCAGGGCATTTCGGCAATGCTTGCCTTTGACCCCGACGCTGACACCAAGTCGAACATATCGAACATGACAGCCGCACTCGAAGGCGTGTCAACGGGTACTATAACCTTTGCAGCCCGTGACAGCGACTTTGAAGGCCACAACATCAAGAAGGGCGAGATCCTTTGCATGGATAACGGCAGGCTCTCATTCGTTGAGAAAGACCTTGCCAAGGGCGCATACAAGCTGACAAAGAAGCTCGTAAAGGGCGACAGCTCGTTTGTAACGATAATCTACGGCGCAGATGTCACCGAAGAAGCAGCCGAAGCGCTTGCCGAGCAGGTAAGAAACAAGTACGGCAGCCTTGATGTAAACCTGATAAACGGCGGCCAGCCTGTTTATTACTACATCATATCAGTTGAATAAAAATTATCCGAAGAGGCATCACGCTTCTTCGGATTTTTGTTTGTATTCGTCTTTGAGCAGCAGATTAACGCAGTCGGTCTTGACTTCATTGTTAGCCGTCTTGTATTTGCTGTATTTAATAAACTTAAACCCGCACTTTTGCTGTACTCTCTTTGACTGCGGGTTGTCGGCAAAGTGTCGGCAGACTATGAAATCAAGCCCCTGCTCACCAAACAGCCAGCTAATGACCTCGCTCACCGCCTCGGGGGTCAGCCCCCTGCCCCAGCAGGCCTTTGAGAGAACAAAGCCAATCTCCCTGCCCTTTTTGTCAGAAAGATTCGGCAGCAGCCGCTCGTCATACTTTTCAACCCCCAGCGAGCCTATCACCTTGCCCTCGTGCTCAATGGCAAAGGTCTTTCTGCCTGCTATGAACATATCAAGTATAGCCTGCGTGTCGGCCTTGGTCTTGTGGTGCGGCCAGCCTGCCATTTCGCCCACGCCCTCGACGCTTGCATACTCAAAGAAATCATCAAGGTCGCTCTGCCGCCACGGGCGCAGGGTAAGGCGTGAGGTGCGCAGTATAACATTTGAAATATCTATCTCGGCGTTCATTCTATCGCTTTCCCTCTATGTCTATCACCACATACTCGGACTTGCAGCCCGTCTTGAAAGCTATCTCCCAGTCGGAAATGCCCGATGTGATGATGAAATCCGTGCTGTCGATCGTCTTGTGGCCGTAGGTGTAGTCGTTGGCGCCTATCAGCTCGCCTATGCGGTTTATGGGCAGCATCTGCCCGCCGTGAGTGTGCCCCGAAAGCACAAGGTCAGCCCCCGCCTCGGCCTCGGCGGTGTAGTCGTTGGGCTGGTGGTCAAGAACTACCGTGTAGGCGCTCTTGTCAACTCCCTGCATAAGCTCGGCTATGCTCTTGCGGCTGCCGTTTCTGTTTTCAAGCTCTTCCGATTTGTCGGCACGGCCTATTATGCATACGTTGTTATCTAAGAATACAAGCTCGTCCTCCAGTACGGTGACGCCGTTTTTTTCAAGCTCGGCCTCTAAGTCATCTTTGGTGTAGCCACGCTGCTCGTTGCTGTAGTAGCCCTTGTCGTGGTTGCCGAAGCAGAAATACACTCCCTGCTTGGTCTTAAGCCTGCCAAGCGCTGCGCAGGCGTCGATCATATCCTGCTTCATAGTGCCGTCGTCAACAAAATCGCCCGTTATCACCACGATGTCGGGGTCTTTCTCGTTCATCTCGTCTACGTATTTGCCCAAGCCCTTGCCGTCAAATGTCGTGCCGATGTGCGAGTCTGCAAGCTGAATTATGCGAATGTTGCCTGTGCTCTTGTCGGTGCTAAGTGTGTAATTTTTCTCCCATACGTTGTTTGCAAGAAAGTAGCCTATGCACAAATACACAGCACACAAGATAAGTGCTATGCCGCCCTCAATATACAGCCTGCGCTCTTTCTTAAGCGCCTTTCTCACCGCAAACGCTATTATATTTGCGATAATAAAGAACAGCATAAGATTTACTATCACTATGACGGCATTTACAAGGCTGAACACTAAACACAGCGCCGTGCCGAGAACGGCAACACATAAAAGTCCAAAAATCTTCTCTTTTTTCTTGCTCTCGCCTGCAAGCTTCTTGATAAGCGAAAACCGTGAGAAGCACACCGTCATATATACAACGCCTGCCCCCAGCATAACTATAGCTACGAGCAGGATAACTATCCACATTCCCATAAACTCTCTCCTTATATTTCCTGTTTTAAGAATTATACTATATTTCGCCGCACCTGTCAATGATTTGGGTTATTTTTACATTTTGCCATGAGATCCGGGAAAGCTTTTTATAACTTTTCGCCTTTCTTTCACGCCGATTTCACATTGAGGGGTTATTATATATATAGGCTAAGGGACAGCCCGGATAATTTCGACGGCTTGGAGCCAATGTCAATGTTTATTGCAAATCGTCCCGACTACATATTATTTTCTTCATCCATATATATTTACCGTTAAGGCCGTAGTGTTCCCCCCTTCGCTACGGCCTTATTATTTGCAGCCGTTTTGGCGTGATTTTTCATCTTCGGGCTTGATTTGCTCGTAAAACAGGCTGTAATGAAAGATTTTAGGGCAAAAAATTCATTTTTTAGGTAAAAAGGGCTTGAAATCTCTGACAAAAAGTATTATAATATAGGTAGATTATTTTTTGAAAGAAGGATAAAACAATGGAAATAAGGTTTGAACAGACAAAAACCCCTAAGGCTAAGCCTACCGATGAGACTAAGCTCGGCTTCGGTCATATCTTCACAGACCATATGTTTGCGATGAATTATGACGCAGGTCAGGGCTGGCACGACGCAAGGATAGTTCCCTACGGCGAGATAAGCCTTTCCCCTGCTGCTATGTGCCTGCACTACGGTCAGGAGATATTCGAGGGTCTTAAGGCTTACAGAACAGCTGACGGCACAGTTCAGCTTTTCAGACCCGACGAGAACTACAAGAGAATGAACACATCTGCTGCACGTATGGTTATCCCTGCAATTGATGAGGAATTCATGGTTGAAGCTACAAAGAAGCTCGTTGAGATAGAGAAGGACTGGGTGCCCCACACAGACGGCGCATCGCTCTATATCAGACCTTTCATCTTTGCGACTGACCCGTTTGTTGGCGTTAAGCCCGCAGACCACTATCTCTTCCTTATAATCCTCTCACCCTCCGGCCCCTACTACAGCACAGGTCTTGACCCCGTTAAGATCTATGTTGAGCAGAAGTATGTCAGAGCAGTAAGAGGCGGCACAGGCTTTGCTAAGACAGCTGCTAACTACGCTGTATCCCTTAAGGGTCAGGACGAGGCTCACAATCAGGATTACGAGCAGGTTCTCTGGCTTGACGGTGTTGAGCAGAAGTATATCGAGGAAGTTGGCTCTATGAACATCTTCTTCGTTATCGACGGCGAGGTTATCACTCCCGAGCTGACAGGTTCAGTTCTCCCCGGCATCACAAGAAAGAGCGCTCTTGAAGTATGCAAGTCCAAGGGCATCAAGGCTACCGAGAGAAGAATAACCATTCAGGAAGTTGCAGACGCTTACGACGCAGGCAAGCTTGACGAGGTATTCGGCACAGGCACAGCCGCAGTTATCTCCCCTGTTGGTCACTTAAAGTGGGGCGACAAGGTAATGACTATCAACGACAACAAGATAGGGCCTATCTCCCAGATGCTTTACGACACAATGACAGGCATCCAGTGGGGCAAGATCGAAGACACCTTTGGTTGGACTGTTAAGATCTGACAGATATAAATATAAGGCAGGACTTATGTCCTGCCTTTTTTGTTTGTATGATAGGTCAATACCCTAAGATCATCACCCTTGCACTCTTGCCCTTGGGAATGTATCTGATGTTGATATAGCCGCCCATAGCGTATGCTGCGTCGCTGTGAAGTGTTACGTTGCAGTCGATGCCGTCAGCACGCTGGAAATTGATCGTACACTGCTTCGTTTCGGGGTCGTAGTTTATCACCTGTGCCCTTGCGGTAACGCCGTGAGCACCTACCGAGTTGCGCAGATACAGGCTTCTAAGCAGCCTGCACAGGCCGTACCACCCTATAAAGGTGAGCAGCAGCAGTATGCCGTAGAGCGTCCATTTGAGCGAGTTCTTGGCGGGCAGCGTGACCTTTTCGGGGTCGTCGGGCAGGTATTTGCCCTCAAACGTTCTGCCGACGTTTGTATTGCCGTCGTTGATTATGGCCTTTGCCTTTACAGTCTCGCCCTTGTCGTTGACATACTCGGCCTCGACGTTATTGCTCTCTGATGAAACTATCGTCGCCTGAACTGTTATGCCCTCGTTTCTGAGCGTCTTGTCGTTTTTATACATCACCTGCATAACTATCGGCATACCGACTGCAAGGCATATAAACAGTATTATCAAAACTATCCTTTTCATCTCTACTCCCCCGCACACAAAAAAGCAGACTGCACATTGATGTGCGCAGCCTGCATATTTGCTAAGTATTAAAGGTCAACCTTGCCCTCTACCTTGTCATTTACAACATAGTAAGCAGCATTGTCCTCAGGCTTGATGTAAACCTTAACACTCTTTACAGCGCCCTTGTTGTTAGCCTTGAAATCAGCCTTTACAGCCTCTAAAACGTCAAGAGCTGCAACTTCCTTGTCGCCGTACTGTACGAATACAGCCTGCTTGTTCTCAACTGCCTTCTTAGCAGCTGTCTTAGCCTTAGCAGCAGTTGTCTTAGCTGTTGACTTAGCCTTAGCAGCAGTCTTCTTAGCAGCTGTCTTTGTTGTAGCAGCAGCCTTCTTTGTAGCTGTCTTTGCCTTAGCAGCTGTCTTCTTAGCAGCTGTCTTAGTTTCCTTAACAGCCTTTTCTACCTTTTCAGCAGCTGCAGCCTTAACCTCTGTAGCCACCTCTGAAACCTTCTTATCAGCCATGGTGATTATCTCCTTTACTATAAATTACTTCTTATCTACAGCGTCCTTAAGAGCTCTGCCAGCCTTGAAAGCGGGAACCTTCTTAGCGGGAACCTCGATAGGCTGCTTTGTAGCGGGGTTGATGGACTTCTTAGCAGCCCTGTCTCTAACCTCGAATGTACCAAAGCCTACGAGTGAAACCTTGTCACCGTTCTCAAGTGTCTGTGAGATAGCGTCTATAACTGTACCGAGAGCCTTGTTAGCTTCAGCCTTTGTGTAGCCGCCTTTCTCAGCGATAAGTGCAACCAATTCTGACTTTTTCATAAATCAACGACCTCCGTTTTTAAATTTCTGTATGTATTATAGCCTATTTTACGCCGTTTGTCAAACAAAAACCGCCTATTTAGGGGCATTTTTAATAATATTTGGCGTTTTACATAAATAATCTGTGTGTTTTGGCTGTGAGTTTTGTATTTATTCACATATTATAAATTAACCGCTTCAAACATCACGCCCGCCGCTTTTCAAAACTGCGCAGATAAGCGCTTTTGGTGGCCTGTACGTTTTTTTACTCATTTGATATATGTTTACATTTTATTTATAAACCGAGGTTTTGATTTTCGGGGTGAAAGTTGTTCACCTTTCATACAATTTACTGCCGCAGCTTTGAATAATAAGCTATCGCATGAACACTCCTGCCCTCGGCGGTCACTCCCTTGATGTCAACGCCGTTGCCGCTCATAAGTGTCGCCATAACTGCGCCCTTGGTGCTTATGCGCAAAGCCTGTGAGCCGTTGCATACCACGACTATCTCATCGTCCTTGACCGTGATAGCCCCTGTGCGGCCTATTATCTGCTCGTCGCCGCCCTCACGCAGAACGATGTGAGATATGGCCTTTTTGTCAAACTCACGCAGCTGCGCAAGGCTCATGCCCTTATTCTTTTTCGGTGAAAACAGACCCATATAAACTGCCCTCCGTGCTCAGAAACGCTTCAGTAAGCAGCGTCAGCTCCTCAACAGGCAGCCCCACGACATTTGAATAGCTGCCAATGTCGATATGCACCTTGCTATCTTTAAAATCCTGAATGCCGTAGCCGCCCGCCTTGTCAAAGGGCGCACCCGAAGCGATGTATTCATTTATCTCGGCGCTCGTCAGCTTTGCAAAGCCTACCACCGTCGTGTCCGAGGAGCTTTTCGTCCTGCCCATGCAGGATATGGCTATGCCGCTTATAACGCTGTGCTGCCTGTCTGATAGCCGCTCAAGCATCGAGTAGGCTTCCTTTTTGCCCGAGGGCTTGCCGAATATCTCATCATCTACCACAACGGTAGTGTCAGCCCCTATCACAAAGGCGTCGGGGTAAAGCTCTGCCACAGCTAAGCATTTTTTCCTTGCGAGGTATTCACTCGCCATTCTCACAGGGATATAGTCAGGCAGCGTTTCGTCAACGTCTGCGGGAATTATCTCAAAATCCCCCGCCATGCACGAGAGAAGCTCCTTTCTTCTCGGCGAAGCGGAAGCGAGTATCACCCGCCGCCCCTCAAGAAGTTTTTTTATCCTGCCCGCCCGTTCAAGCGTGGCAATGTCACATCTGATAAGGTCTTGCATTTTGTCTTAACCTCTTACTGTTGGATTTATTCAATGCACAATTAACAATGCATAATGCAAAATGCATAATGCATAATTGAGGTGTGCGGCTGCGCCGCAAATTATGGGTTGTAAGTTGTGAATAGCTAATTCAGCCGCCGCAGGCGGCTCGCCCGAATGGGCATCTTATCGCCAAAATGGCGATACATTCATTGTGCATTGTGCATTGTGCATTGTGCATTGTGGATTGTGCATTGGTTGCACATTCACAACTAACGGCAGCACCCCCAAAGGAATGCTGCCGTAAAAAACTTATTCTAAAACAGCACCGCATTCGGAGCAGAATCTTGTGCCTGCTGCCTCCTTGTTTCCGCAGCTTGTGCAGAATATGAACTGACCGACATTAGCCGCAGGTGCAGGTGCAGGCTGCACGGGCGGTGCCATAGGTGCCGGCTCGGGTATCGGCATAGGCTCGGGAAGCGGCTGCATCTCGGGCGGCTGATACTCGGGTATCGGCGGCAGCTCGTTTGCAGGCTGCTCAGGCTCGCCAACCGGTTCAATTATCTCCGTGGGGCCTATGCCCTCGGGCTTCTCTATCGGTGCGGGCTCGGGGATAGGCAGCGGAGCAGGCTCGGGTATCGGCAGCGGTGCAGGCTCAGGAATGGGCTGTGCATACTGCGGCATAGGTGCAGGCTGCAGTATAGGCCGCTGCATCATAGGCTGCGGTATCGGCGCAGGCTGTGGAACAGGCTGCACGGGCGGTGCCCAGGGGCTGGGCTGGGGCTGCTGTGCCATAGGCTGCTGCTGAGGAGCCATAGGCTGAACAGAGGGCTGTACTATAGGCTGCTTTGCGCCGCAGTTGGGGCAGAACGCCACGTTGGTGCCTATCTGCATCTTGCAGTTTACGCACTCTCTTAAGCCCTTAAGCTCGTTTATCTGCTTGGTCATCAGCTGAAGATTTGCAAGCATGGTGTCTATCTCGCCCGCAAGTCTCTTAACGTCGGGGTCATTGATGTTGTCAAGATATTTGAGCTTGGCTATACGGCCTTGGTGTTAAAAAATGCCATGGTTCTTCTCCTCCTGGTGTATGTAAAGTAAAGATTATTTACACTTGTTCATCGTCCTCGGACATAACCTCGTACTGCTCGTCGGGCTGTACTTCCTGCTCCTCGGTGTAATCGGGCTCCTCGGTCTGCTCTTCGGTGTACTCGGGCTGCTCCTCGGTATATTCGGGCTGCTCGGTCTGCTGAGTCTCCTCGACAGGCTGCTGCTCCTCGGGGGCAGTTGTAACTACAGGCTCCTGCGTCTGCTCAGGCTCGGCTGCGGCAGTCTCTTCGGGCTGCTGTGTCTGCTGCTCCTGTGCTGCAGCTTCATCGGCCTGCTGCTTCTGGGTGGCTTCCTCGGTCTCCTTGTCCAGCTGATCCTGCGTCATCTTTGCACGCTCTGCGGCGTGAGTGTTGACGCCCGACACGGCAATAGTCGTGCCTGTGTAGTAATGCCTGAGTATCTGGTCATAAGTGTAGCCTGCCTGTGCATAGTAGCAAGCGCCCCACTGGCTCATGCCCACGCCGTGACCCCAGCCGAATGTCTTAAAGGTGAACACGCCGTCGTCATAAGATATCTCAAAGGCTGTGGACTTTAAGTTGTCAACGCCCAAGATGTGGCTTCTCATAAGTGCGCCCGTAACTCGTCTGGGCTGGCCGCCTACGCTGATATACTGCTTGCCGTCAAGCTTCATTGTGTCTATATACTTGCCGCTGAACACGCTCTCTATCTCAAACCACTTCATCGGGTCGTCAGAAAGCTTAAGCCCTGTGTTCTTCTCGATTATGGCTTTGAGCTGTTCTTTGGTGAATTTCTTAACAACGCCGTAGTTGGGGTCTTTGTAGTCGTACTTGCTCTCAACAGCCTTAAGGTAAGGGTGAGCGCCGCCCCATATCTTCTCGCTCGGTGCAGATGCGCCTGCGCTCGATGCGGAATAAACTGCGTCTATAATGCTGCCGCCGTAATAGATGCACTCGCCCTCTATCTCGGAAACGCAGCTTTCAAGCTTTGCGGAATAACCTGCCTTAAGGCCAACGCTTGGCACATAGCCGTGCTCGTCATTGTATCTTACGTATGAGTAAGCAGCCACCGCCTGCGCCTTTATGGCCTCTTTGCCCCAGGAATCGCCTATCTCGCTGTTGACTATGCGGCAGATAAGCTCGTGGCCGTTAAGGGTAACGTGTCCGCCCGATATCTCGTCATAAACGGTGTAATACTCCCCTGCTATGCTCCTTGAGCCGGGGTAGCTTGCAGCAGCCTTTTCGGGCTTTAGTATCACCGACTTATCCTCGGGCAGCCTTACCACGAAATGGTTCGGGGTGTTTGGCTTTTCCTCTTCTTTTTTCTTCGTTTCGGGAAGCTTTATATCGGCTGCCACGAAATCCATATCATACTCCTCGACACCCGCTTTTTTAAAGCTTATAAAATCGTCAAGCACTATGTATTCATCTGCCGCCTCAACGCTCACAGGCTTCTCCTTTGCCTGCACAGCGCCCACAACAGATGTTTCAAGGCTTGTTTTCTCCTCGCCGCCGCTAAGTGCTACGGCAGTTCCCACGCCGCCCACGCACACAAGCGCAGCAGCAGCGGTGATTATAGCCTTTTTCCTGCTAAGTTTCAAGCTATGAAAATTCATTTTCAGCAGACCACCCTTGTTTTTTAGTTTTTCTTTTTCTCTTTAACGTCTACCTAAAAACAAACTCTAAAGCTCCCCGAAGCCTCTCCAAACTCCGAGAAATCACATTAACTCATTTTTATTTTACCATACACACAAAAAAAGTCAAGACATACAATTGGTACGTCCTGACTTTTCGTAAATTTACACAAATAACAAATCTATATTTTGTAGGGTATTACCATATTACTTGAAATACCTCTGCCCGTCGATCTCCAGGCAGAATGTGAGTGACTCAAACCATGCAGCTGTAGCGCCGCCGCAGTACTTGGGCGCATAGTAGTATGTAGCGCCGTTTGAGTTGTCCTCGCCCTGTAAAGCTCTGAGTGCGCAGTCTCTTGTGTTCTGCGAGGGCACCTTTGAGCCGTCATAGTAGCCGCTTATCGCAGTAAACTGATTGGGTGCTGTGAGTACAGCCTTTATGTTAGCGCCGAAGCGGCCGCTCTTTACTCTGTTGATAACAACATTTGCAACGGCTATCTTGCTCTCCTCCGAGCAGTTGCCTACCTCGCCCTGAAGCACGTAGCAAAGCATCTCAAACTCCTCGTCTGTGTAGCTTATAGTTGCCGACTTAACAGTCTTGGGGGCTGCTGTTGTTGTGGTTGCTTTCTTCTTTGCTGTAGTTTCAGCTGTTGTAGCCTTAGTTTCTTTCTTAGCAGCCTTTGTGGTAGCTGCTGTTGTAGCTGCTGCGGGCTTTTCCTCTGTAAAGTATTCAGCACTTACATAGCCTGTCTTGTCGCCGTACTTTATTCTGTACCAGCCGTTTGCAGTCTTGCCTGTAACGCTTACCTCTGTGTCGGGCGAAAGTGTGCCCAGCTTGTCGTATGAAGTATCTGCGCCGCTTCTGACATTTACTGCCGCAGTTGCATAGACCTTAAGACCGTTTACCTCCTCGACTGTTGCCTTCTTTTTCGAGGCAGCCTTTGTGGTGGTCTTCTTTGCAGCCTTGGTAGTTTCCGCCTTGGTCGTCGTTGTCTTCTTTGTTGTAGTAGCCGCAGCAGCTGCCTGTGTGGTAGTTACCTCTGCGAAGTCGTAATCCTCAACGCCTGCCTTCCACCATGTTACAGTCTCGGAATACTCGCCGTCAGGCTCGTAAACTTCGACCTCTTCGGGCACATCTTCTGTCTGCGGGGCTGTTGTTGCAACAGGCTCTTTATCATCTGTAGCTATTCCGCCCTTATCGGTGGCATAGCCGTAATAGCCTACCGCACCTACAGCCGCAAGTGTGAGCACCAGACCGAATGCAGCCGATACTTTCTTAAGGTTGGCTGATCTGACCTGCGCCCTGACACTCTGCTTACTTTTTGTCTGCTTCATTGTAATCACTTTCACCTTTCGACCCCAAGCCGTGAACGCTGTTACGGGGTGATGTCACGACCCTACGATGACTTTTCTGTTGCCGTAGGTGTCTCTCCAGGCCTTGAAGAAGTAAATATCCTTATCCGCCTTGTCCTTATAGGACTCGACTATTTCATCAAGGCTGTCTCTGACTGTCATTTTCTTTGCTACTACTACCCACCTTACCGTTCTCTGCGAGCCGAGCTCGTAGGTGCAGGTGGACATTGTGAGGAAATCATCATCCTCATTGAAATCTATCGAATTGTCTATCCAGGAATACTTGAGTATATTCGATTTCCAGGTCTCAAAGCTGTAATGCCCGTCGGGTGTGAAGTTTCGGTAGTTCCAGTAATCGAAAGCACCGTCGCCGCCGTCCTGGTCGGGGGCATCTATGCCGATGAATGTAGCAAGCACTACATACACCTGGTTTCTCTCATATATCGTATTGAACTCGATAAGAGGGTTTTGCTTTATAAAATCTGCGCCCTTCTTGAATTTCTGTAATGACGCAAACTGTGTGCCGTTCATCATATTGTGTCCGTAGAGCGTGATGTTGTTTGCCTGCCCTTCAAGGGTTATGGGCATCACGCAGTCAGCAAATATGCTTCCCGACTCGGTCTGCGCACCGTCGATATTGTGGTGCAGATAATACTCGTTGCTCGATTCGTGCTGCAAAACGGGGTAATTGATTATCGCATTACCGTCAGACCCCGTGATGCCCGGCACCTTTATCCAGCCTACCACATCATCATTTCTCTCCAGAAGCGGGAGCGCCCATTCCTGAAGCTCTCTCGGCTCGACTGTGATGACAGGGTTTTCTATCTTGGTAATCTTGCCCTTCTTTTCAGACGTATCTATCGTATCGCCGTTGCCGTTAGAAGAAGCGGGGCTTGATGTTTTGCCGCTGTTGCCGAAATCAGGCTCCAGAGAGCGAAGCTCTTCAAAATAAGTAAGCTCCTGCTCATCGGCCCTCAGATAATCCGAAAGCGAATCAAGCGACACCGCAAATACTGCGATAGAGGCTATAAACATCAGCTTTCTGAATACTTCCGAAATGCCGTCGCCCTTCCAGGGAATAAAGTATTTTGCAGCCCTCAGGAAGAAGTTCTCCTTCTCCTTTACATGGGTCGTATTTATCTCATTTGCCATAGACATTTATTCAGCCCTCATCTTTCATGATCGTTTCAAGCATTTCAAGCGACTTAACTGCCGCAAGATAACGGACCTTTTCTCTGTCTAACTTTTCATATTCCTTATAAAGCGCCAAGTCCTTAACAAGCTCTCTGCCGCCCAGTCTCACCGAAACGTAGACAGTTCCTACAGGCTTCTCATCACTCCCGCCGTCGGGGCCTGCGATACCTGTTATGCCTATTGCAGCGTCGCTGCCCATAAGCTTCATAACGCCCTCGCTCATAGCCGAAGCCACCTGCGGCGAGTAGACTGTATACTTTTCAAAAAGCTCATAAGGCACGCCAAGCACCTTTCGCTTTATCTCCTCGCTGTAGGAACACACGCCGCCTTTGAAGACCGCCGACGCCCCCGACACCGAGGTTATGCTCTGGGAAACAAGACCGCCCGTACAGCTCTCGGCTGTGGATAGACTTAGCCCCATGCTTTTCATATATTTTACTACACGTTGTGTAACTATGTCAAGGGTTTCTGTTACCAGTTTGTAAGGCTTAGCAAAATCATTCATCAATAAAAGCCCCTTTCAAGCAATATTGCACATATATTTTGCCTGCATTTTGTACTAAATGTTAACTCCGATTTTGTTAAAAACTTATTCTCATTGTATTTTGTTTACATATCGGTTACGGCTGTAAACCGTTTGTATTCGGTTTCGGGCATAATAGTCCCTAACAGGCCGCTCACCCTCATTATTCCAAAAGCCCTTTAATACGCACTTTTGAAATTTACAGCAGGGATTCAGCAGTCCGTTTTTTATCCCGTTATATGATTAACAGATTTAATTTCGGTAACATTGTTACCGCTCTGTAACCATTCTAAAGTACAAAATATTTCTCAGCTATTCTTGATATAATATGTGTTGGTGTTGTTTACCGCAGTTTCCACCATCTCCGAGAAATCAAATCTGCCCTGCTCCTTTTCAACGTCGGCAAGTGTCGGCCTTGTCTTGGGGTGCTTGGGGGTGAATACCGTGCAGCAGTCCTCATACGGCTCGATAGACGTTTCAAAGGTGTCTATCTTTCTCGATATCTCAACTATCTCGCTCTTGTCCATACCGATGCAGGGGCGAAAGACGGGAAGCGTGCTCACAGCGTCTGTGCAGACCATAGCATACATCGTCTGGCTTGCGACCTGACCGAGGCTCTCGCCCGTAACGAGGCACTGGCAGTCCTCTTTCTCTGCGATTTTTACAGCAATTTCCATCATCAGCCTGCGCATGATGATTGTAAAGTATTCTTCTTTACAGCTGTCTCTGATTGCTTCCTGTATCTTTGTAAAGGGCACGCAGTGGAATTTTATGTCGCCGCAGTAGCCTGCCATTATCTCGGCAAGGCGCTCGACTTTCTGCCTTGCACGCTCTGATGTGTAGGGGGGCGCCTCAAAATGCACTGCCTGCACGGTCGCACCTCTCTTGGCGATCATGCACCCTGCAACAGGTGAGTCGATACCGCCCGACAACAGAAGCAGCGCTCTGCCGCTCGTTCCTATCGGAATACCGCCTGCGCCCTCGATAGCCCCTGCGTGAACAAAGGCGTTAGTCTCCCTTATCTCGACTATGACTGTAACATCAGGCTCGTGAACATCAACTGTCAAGTGAGGGAACCTTTCACATATCACATGACCCATTTCTCTGCATATTTCAGGCGACTTCAAGGGGAAGTGCTTGTCGCTCCTCTTGGCGTTTACCTTGAAAGTCTTGGCATTTTCAAGCGCCTCACGCAGATATTCGGTAGTCTCCTCCGACAAAACGCCCTCCATGCTCTTGTCAACTTTCTTGGCACGGCAAAGCTTGACGATACCGTAGACCTTTCTTAACCTGTCTATAACCTCGTCGATGTCCACGCTCTCCTCCGGCTCGACATAGAGTGTTGACTGCGAGCGGCTGTAGCTTATCTCTCCGAGTTCTTTGAGTCTTTGCTTGATGTTTTTCTGCATAACCGACTCAAAGGTGCTGCGGTTGAGTCCCTTAAGGGCTATCTCGCCGTATTTGCAAAGTATTATCTCTTTCATTTTCTCTTTCCTTTCCTGTCATTTTTCGACACGTCTTATATATATAATAGTACAAAACATATTTTCGAGAGTTATTTCATCTTGGCAAGGTTTGCCTGCCCCTCCAAAAGTGCCGCCGCAAAGGCGTCAATATCCTCGGCAGTATTTTCAGCGCAGAGTGATACTCTGATAGTCGAGTCAAGATATCTGTCGGGTATTCTCAGCTCGCTTAGCACGCCGCTCTTTTTGCCCTTTGAACAGGCCGAGCCGGAAGACACGTAGATATCCCTGCTCTCTAAAAAGTGCAGCATCGTCTCGCTCTTTATCCTTTCTACTCCTATGCTTATAACATAGGGCGAGCAGTCCTCCCCCGAATGAATCCTTATCCCCTCTTTGCCCGAGAGGGCAAGGGCCAGCTTGCTTTTAAGAGCACTTACTGTTTCATATCTTTGCACGACTATGGGTGATAATTTGCCCACCGCTGCCGCAAAAGCATTTATAAGTGCGACATTTTCTGTACCCGAGCGCATACCACCCTCCTGCCCGCCGCCTAAGATAAACGAGGGCAGATGAACACCGCTTTTTATGTAAAGAGCGCCTATACCCTTGGGTGCGTGCAGCTTGTGGCCGCTAATTGATATAAAGTCAGCGCCGATGTCTTTGGCCTTGAATGGCAGCTTCATAAAGCTCTGAACACAGTCACAATGTGTCAGCGTTTCGGGGCTTATGCGCTTGACCGCCTTGAATATCTGCTGCACTGGCAGAATGTAGCCGGTCTCGTTGTTTGCGTGCATAACGCTCACAAGCAGGGTGTTCTTGTCAACCTGCGAGGTT
Source organism: uncultured Ruminococcus sp. (assembly GCA_902787365.1). Taxonomy (GTDB): domain Bacteria; phylum Bacillota; class Clostridia; order Oscillospirales; family Ruminococcaceae; genus NK3A76. The sequence continues at coordinate 59,484 of CADAGC010000035.1, forward strand.
ATCATTTCGGGGGTGATGACGCCGTTTTCATCGGGCGACACACGCACTACTTCAAAGCCATGCTCCTCCAGCGCCTTTATCGGCTCGGCCACCGAGGGGTGTTCGATAGTCGTGGTGATTATCTTTTTGCGCCTTTTGCCGCCTGCCTTAGCAGCGCCGAAAATGACCGTGTTGCTGCTCTCGGTGGCGCATGAGGTGAAGGTTATCTCCTTGTCCTTAACGCCCAGCGCACGGGCAATTTCGCCCCTTGCGTTCCTTATTATGTTTTCCGCCTTAAGCCCTGCGCCGTGCAGCGATGAGGGGTTGCCGAAGCACTCAAAGCCCTCATTTGCGGCCTTTACCGCCTCGTCACACACCGCCGTGGTTGCGGCATTGTCAAGATATATCATTATGTTTTTCGCTCCCATACACAATAGTTAGATTTATTATACCACATATTTATGAATTTTTCAAACACCGCCGTGTATTTTTTGTCAGAATTCGGGAACATTAAGATAAAAGTACCGATTATTGTACTGCTTTGTAATTCTATACATTATTATGTACTGTTAAGGAGAATGAACAATGACAATCTCAAACCGTTTTATCGTAAGAGCCGTGGGGCTGACGGCAGCTGTTATCGCAGTTTTGAGTGTAAAAGCCGCAAGCTTTCACGCAAGAGCAGAGGAGAGTGAAGAAGCCCTCAAATATAGCTATACAAGGGCAATAGAAGACCTCTCGCAATCAGCCGACAGCATCAACTCCACCCTCGAAAAGGAGCTTTACGCAGGCACACCGCTCATGCACGCAAAGCTCTCGTCGCAACTGATGAACTACGCATCAGACGCCAAGGCGGCGCTGACACAGTTGCCAATCGAGAGCATGGGGCTTGAAAACACCTGCAAGTTTCTTTCGCAGGTGGGAAATTTCTCGCAGGCGATGAGCGAAAAGCTCGCACGGGGCGACAAGCTGACGAGCGAGGAGTATAACGACCTCAAAACCCTGCACAGCTACTCGCAGTCGCTCTCGGATATGCTGTGGGCACTAAACGAAAAGGCTGCCACCGGTCAGACGGCGATTCTCGAAAGCCCCGATAGCAAGGGCGCAGTACCCATATCCGAAAGCGCCGATATCAAGGACTATGAGAACAGCTTTGAAAACTACCCAAAGCTCATCTACGACGGCCCGTTTTCGGATAACATTTTAGATAAGGAGTCTTCGCTTTTACAGTCGCTCCCCGAGGTGAGCGAGGAAGCCGCCAAGCAGAAATGTATAATGGTGCTCGGTCTTAATGCCAAGGATATCCCCAATATGTCTATGGAGTACGGAAAAATGCCCTCTTATCATTTTTATGATGATAACGGCGAGGTGTGCTGCTCGGTCACAAAGCAAGGCGGGCTGGTTTCATATTTTCTTAAGTCAAGGCGTGTGAATTCCTGCGACATCACTGCCGAGCAGGCAATTGACTACGCCGAAAAATTCCTCGACACCCTCGGCATGGTAGATATGGAATCGACCTACTATGAGATCTACGACAACGTCTGCACGATAAATTTTGCCTGCACCAAAGGCGACATCATCATGTATACCGACCTTGTCAAGGTGCAGGTCGATATGTCTGACGGCGGCATTGTCGGCTACGACGCAAGGGGCTATATCGTCAACCACCGTGAACGTGACAAGGGCGAGGGCGTCATCTCACCCCGCCGTGCCGCCAAAGAGGTAAGCCCCGTGCTTAAGCAGCAGTCACACAGGCTGTGCTTTATCCCCACGCAGGGCGGCAGAGAGGTGCTGTGCTACGAGTTTCTCTGCCTTTCCGACACGGGCAGAAAGGTGCTCGTCTATATCAACGCCAAGACCGCCGCCGAGGAACAGATTCTGATGATAACCGAGAATGAGAGCGGCGTGCTGACAATATAGCTGTCAATAAACGCAAGAACAGCGCAGTCATATAGGCTGCGCCGTTCTCGTTGTGGAAATATAGGGAAGTATTAGGGATATAGCTTAGTTGTTCCTCTGCCCCCTGCCGCCCTGACGGTTGCCGCCGAAGCCGCCGCCACCAAAGCCGCCTGTGGAGTTTGAGGTGTTTATAGAATCAAGGGTCACAGTCTCCGACTGGTCGCCTGCCGTTATGGTGTATGTGCTGCCCTGTGTGAGCTTGTCGCTTGTGAATACCATGCTCTGCCAGCTTTTTGCAGGGGTGTATGTGGCTATCACGTTGCCGTCCTCGTCCTTGACGGTGACTTCTGTTCCTGCCGCCACGGAAGATGTGAAGTTGTGCAGCAGGCTCACCTGTGCCGAATCATCAGTAAAGCCCTCTTCCATGCCTGTAGCACCGAATGCCGCCAGCGTGCCGCCCGTCACGGTCAGCAGGTAGTTGCCGTCGCCCTTGTCAAGTGCGCCGTTGCCGCCGTTTGTGGGGCCGTCAACCGTTATCTCGCCGCCCTCAACAAGTATGCTGCCGTTTGAGTCAAGGCCGTCGCCGTTTGCATTGACGTAGAGGGTGCCGCCTGTTATTTTGAGGTAAGGTGTGTCGCCCGACTCTGCGGCCTGCTGGTTGCCCTTGCCGCCGAATCCGCCAAAGTTCTCGCCCGAGCCGTCTGACGCATTAAAGCCGTCATCTGATGCGTTGACCGTGATATTGCCGCCGCTTACGGTTATATATTTCGCCTCAACGCCCTCGTAGGACTTGCTTATGTTCACAGTTCCCGAGGAAATCTCAACAATTTCGTCTGCGTGTATGCCGTCATCCCCCGAGCTAAGCTCAAAGCTGCCGCCGCTTATCACAACGCTCCCGCCCGAGTGTAGGGTATCGTCTGCCGAATCTACGGTTATCTTGCCGCCCGTTATTGCTATGGCATTTCCTGCCTTTAAGCCCTTGCGGCTCGCCGAGTCGGTAAGGTCTGCGTCCTTGCTGTCAGTCTGTGTGTCGGCAGTTTCGGTCTTTGTGTCAGCCTTACTGTCGGTGTCATTGCTGGCTGTTTCAAGCTTGTTGGTCACATCACCCTCTGCCGCTGTCTGCTGTGTGGGCGGCTGCATATCGCCGCCAAAGTCGGGCATCTCGCCGTCAGGCATTTCGGGTCTTTCCCCGTCAGACATTTCTGGCATCTCGCCGTTGTCGGGCTTCTGGAAGTTGCCGCCGTCAGGTCGCTGACCGCCGCCGAAGTTTCCGCCGCCCTTGCCACCGAAGTCATTCTGCTTCTTTGTGGCATTTGCCGAGCCGCCGCCTGTAACGATATTAAGCTCGCCGTTCTCTATCGTGAGCAGCGTCTGCGCCTGTATGCCGTCTGTGCCTGCGGTTATATCAAAGCTGCCGCCTGCGATGTATACAAAGCCCTTGCTCGCATCGTCCTCGCATGAGGAAACTATGCCGTTAGTGCCTGCGTTTATCTTGAAGCTGCCGTCTGCTATCTTGACAGAATCCTTGCCCTCGATAGCCGTCTTTGCAGCAGTTATCTCGATATTGCCGCCTGTGAACACCAGGTCGTCCTTTGAAACTATGCCGTGCTTGTAGCCCGCCTCGATCTTAAGCGTGCCGCCGCCGTTTATCGTCAGATCGTCCTTTGAGAATATCACCGCATCGGGGCTTATGTCGCCGTCTGCCGCATATTCCTTGCCCGAGTCGGTCAGCGTGTTGGTCGTGCCGTCTGCAAGGGTTATAAACACTTTCTCGGCGCTCTTTACATATATTGCAGCGCCGCTGTTGCAGTTGAGCGTAACATCATCGAGCACCAACTGCACCTTGGCATCATTTCCTGCGTCTATGATTATCTGCCCGTCCGACTGACAGCCTGTTACGATGTAGCAGCCCGCCGCCGATATCGTCACATTCCGCCCGTCTGCCGCTGCGCCCTCGCCCGTTACTGTGGGTGTGTCGGCCTCGTAGACTATGGCTGTTGCGTTTGATGCATCATAGCCCACATCAAGGTCATTGGCCGTGAATTCAAGGTCAAGCTGCGACAGGGTATCGTCAATGTTTGTCTCCTTTGAGTTTATCTGCACCGCCGAGCTGCTGTCTGCCTTATCCGATGAGCTGTCACTCCCCGAACAGCCTGCAAAACTCATAGCCGCCATACTCAGCGCAAGTGCGAATGCTATTATCTTTCTTGTTTTCATAACGCTCTACACCCTCTTTTTTTGTGTTGTCTCGTGTTCTTATGTGCTCTCTAATTCCTAATGGGGGCATTTCAACCAATTATTCCTAATGGGGGCACGGCCCCCGGTGTCAGCTCTGCTGACACCAACCCCCGAGCCGACCCACTCGGCGCCTGAAAGGCTTTGGAATTTTTGGTGAACGTGAACGTCCCCCAAAAATCCCAAAAAGTCACCTCGGGGTCGTCTCTTACAGCTCTTCTCTGAAATCAAACTGTCTTCTGAGCAGCGATATCTCTAAGTTGCCGTTTCTTTCTCTTATCTCATCTATGAGCTTCTTTTCGTCCTCCAAGCTCTTTGCCTTAATCGTGTAGTCAAGCTTGAAAAGGCTGCCCATGTTTGTTGTCTTAACGCTGTCAAGCGAAACCGATGTCAAATACTTTTCAAAAAGGTCGTCAAATACATTTGTGTAGTCAAGCCCCTCGGGGATAGTGACTTTAAGCACCTTTTCATCAGATGCATTCTTGTCAAGGGGGATCATCGTGTAGATCACATTGAGCAGGCAGATGAATATTGTGAACACAAACGCCACCGCTATGTAACCCGTTGCCGCTGCAAGGCCTGCCGCCATAGCTATGAAGATAGCGCATATGTCCTTAGCCGAGCCGGGGACCGAACGGAATCTCACCAGCGAGAATGCGCCCATTACCGCAAGGCCCGTGCCTAAGTTGCCGTTTACAAGCATTATCACAAGCTCGACTACCGCAGGCAGAAGTGCCAAGGTCACGGTAAAGCCCTTTGTCATCTTGTGGCGGAAACGAAAAGCCGCCGCTATTATAAGCCCTAAAGCCACCGCCGTAAGGGTGCATATCACAAAATCGCCGCCCGTAAGGTTTACGGTAGTAGTTCCCGAAGAAGTAGTTGTCGTATCAAGTACAGTTTCAAATAAATTATCAAGCACAGTTAGTCACCTTTCCTTTGTCGTTTTGTAATGCCGTCACCCTCATATAAGCCTTGCCGTATTTAGAAAAGCTTGTGGGGAAAATGCCGAGCCTTGAAAGCTCTTTTGAAAGCCACAGCGGCATAACGCCGGGTATCTTTATCTCCATAAGCGTCTGCCCAGGCTCTAACAGCTGCTCGCCGTAGTCGCCTTTGTCGAGCTTCAGGTCATACTGCCTGTAGCGTATGTTCTCATCAAACGTTATGCGAAGCTCGCTGTTTTCCACGCCGTACATCGCTATCCTGTCATAGCCTATATACATCGCAGGGGCTATGCCCTTGTAGAGCTTCATAAAGTAGAGTATCTCACGCTCTATCTGCGGGTTTTTCTTAGGCTCTCTGTTGCCGCTAAGAAACGCCCTGCTGTGGCGCAGTTTCATATTCGTGCGCCTTTTGTAGACTATGCCCTTATACTTTTTCTTAAGTTCAATGAACACCTGCGTTTCCGAATCCGCCGTACCGTAGCTGCGAACTCTCAGCTTTTCCTTGTAAACGGGCTTTTCTATCGAGCGCCTTATCAGCAGATGCTCAGGCGTGTCGAAATAGATGTTGTTGATAGTCGTTCTGCCGTAGTTATCTATCACAAATCTGCCCTTTAACACCTTTTGCAGCTCTGTGTACTGGTATTCACCAAGGAGATATTTCTTTTCAAATCTTTCAAATATCTGTCCTGCCATATATGTTCACTCCTTTATGTGGGTCATTTTCTTTGCTATGATTATATTATACTACCGCTTCCTTAAGCTTACTTTAAATCAAACCTAAAGTTTAGTTAAAGATTTGCGGATTTTTATCTTTTCTCTCTGCTATGGTCTTATTATAACCCACTATCCTTAAACGTACCTTAAAGCGAAGCTAAAGTTTACCTAAAGTTTCCCCAAAATATCGTGCAGCGTTCATAACGTATTAATAATTGTAGTGTATAATATAATAATGCACAATTAGGGTGTCGCCTATTTAGGCGATTTTGCAGGATAGCAAGCCCGAATGGGCATCTTATCGGCGTAAGCCGATACATTAATTGTGCATTGTCTAATTGTGCATTGTTGCATAATGAATTTTAAGTAGATTTAAGCAAAGGTGTGTATAATAAAAAATGCAGGATAACAAAAACCTTATCCCCGACGAAGATTTTGAATATGAAAAGGAACTTGCAAGAAAGCGTAGACTTGAAGAAGAAGACGCCGAGAAAGCAAGGGAAATTGAAGAGAAAGAGCGCATAAAAGCCGAGCGTGACAAGGAACGTGCCCGTGAGCAGCAGCTTGCAAAAGAGCGTGTTGAGCTTATGAAGATGAAAAACGGCGTTATCGAGCATTCTGACTCTATAAGCGAAACGCCCGATACTACCCGTGAGGTAAAGGGCTTTGAGAAAGTCACTAACTTCTTATACCACTATAAGATACTTGTGATTTTCGTGCTGGGGCTTATGGCGGCGGCGGCTTATATAATCTATGACGCCGTAACAAGGAAAAAGCCCGATATGACCGTCGTGATGATAGCAAACAACGGCCTTGAATTCCGCACAGAGGAGCTTGCCGATTTCTTTGAGAAATATATTGATGACCGCAACGGCGACGGCGAAGTTTACGTGCAGGTGATCTCCTGCCCGCTAAACCCCAACAGCACCGATATGACACAGACATCTAATCAGGCAAAGGCTCTTGCACAGCTTCAGACGGCGGAAAACCTCTTTATGATAGTCGATTCAAACACCGACCCCGATTTCCTCGATGTGCTCTATCACGAGTTCCCGAATGACTACCCCGATAATAAGTATATGACCGAAAACGGCCTGTCGCTCAACTTCAAATTCTTCGCAAACGAGATAAAGTATGAGTCTATGCCCTATGATGTGGTGCTTGGTATGAGAGCGCCCATAAAGACTGTGCAGGACTCAAAGGAAGATATGCAGAGCAACTTTGAGCGTGATCTGAAAGTCTTTGAAAAGATAGCAGATGACCTTAAGACCAAGGCCGAGGAAACAGGCGACACAGGCCTTGAAACACCCCCTGCAAAGATGAAAAAGAATGACGACAGCTCATCAGACAGCAGTAAATAAACGAAATAATACTCCCATGGCCGAATGGCCATACGTGCGGCAAAGCCGCACACCACAATTGTGAATTGTGCATTGTGCATTGTGCATTGATAGGAGGTAACTACTATGAAGATACTCTTAGCCGAAGACGAAAAGGAAATGGCAAACGCCATAACCGCAGTACTAAAGCACAACAACTACTACGTTGACGCCGTGTATAACGGCGAGGACGCTTACAACTACGGCCTTGCAGACGATTATGACTGCATAGTGCTCGATATAATGATGCCCAAGATGAACGGCATTGAGGTGCTGAAAGCCCTGCGTGAAAAGGGCATAGCCGCCCCCGTGCTTTTCCTCACGGCAAAGAGTGATGTCTCCGACAGGATAGAGGGGCTTGACGCAGGGGCAGACGATTACCTCACAAAGCCCTTTGCTATGGGCGAGCTTCTTGCCCGCATAAGAGCTATGTGCAGGCGCAAGGCAGAGATTGCCCCCAATGACCTTAAAATGGGCAACGTCACCCTCAACCGCTCGACATTTGAGCTTTGCACCGACAAAGGCAGTCTGCGCCTTGCGAGCAAGGAATTCCAGATGATAGAGATGCTTATGAACAACCCAAACGTCCTCATCTCCACCGAGCGCTTTATGGAAAAGATATGGGGCTATGACTCGGAAAGCGAGATAAACGTGGTATGGGTCTACATATCCTACCTGCGCAAAAAGCTCACACAGCTTGACGCCGATATCAGCATTAAGGCTGTAAGAGGTGCAGGCTATACTTTAGAGAAAAAAGCATAACTATGGTGTCCGCCTGACGGCGGACGATTTTATAATAACTTTGCCTGAAAGGAGAGTATCTTATGTTTTCAAAGCTCAGAAAAAAATTCGTGCTGATAGTGGTGCTCTCCCTATTTGCAGTCGAGGCGGTCATTATAGGCACTATAAGCGGTATCAACTACTACAACCTCAACCAGCGTGCCGACTCGCTTTTGCAGATGATATCAGAGGGCGGGGGCAAGTTTGACACCTCGCAGAACAAAAAATACACCCAGCCCAAACAGCAGGATAACGAAACACCGCCCGAGCCGCCCGAGAAGAAAAAGAAAAAGTTATCAAACATTATAGGCGCAGGCGATGTCGATATCGAAACACGCTACAGCACACGATATTTCTATGTGCGAACAGACCTCGAAAACAACATCAAGCTTATAAACACCAGCCATATCGCCGCACTGTCGTCAAAAGAGTCCCGTGAATTCGCCGCAGAGATCCTTGAGACCGACAAGGAAACAGGCTTTATCGACGGCTACAAATTCCTCGTCACCACGAGCGACAAGGACAAGCTGGTGGTTGTTATCGACTTTAATGCAGATATCAGCACCGCTATGAATTTCTTCTACGTTTCCTGCCTTGTTGGCTTCGGCTCGCTTGTTATTGTGACGGTGCTTGTAGCCCTTCTTTCAAAGCGTGCTATCAAGCCAATGGTCGAGAATATGGAAAGGCAGAAGCGCTTTATAACCGACGCAGGCCACGAGATAAAGACACCCCTTGCTATAATCTCGGCAAACACCGAGGTCATCGAGATGACAAGCGGCGAGAGCGAGTGGACGCAGAGCATTAGACACCAGACCAGCCGCCTGACAGAGCTTGTGCAAAGGCTTTTGAAGCTTGCCAAAATGGAAGACGAGGTAAGGAAGGAAATGGTCGTCACCGAGTTTAGTATATCCGACGCAGTAGCCGAGGTGGCCGAGCCTTTTATGACCCTTGCGCAAAGCAAGAACAAGGAGCTTGCCCTTGACATCACCGAGGGGCTGAACTTTACGGGCGACGAATCGCAGATAAGAGAGCTTACATCTATCCTTACCGAGAACGCCGTAAAGTACGCTGACGAAAACAGCACGATAAAGCTCACCCTTGCCCGACACGGCAAGGAAACTGTACTGAGTGTGTTCAACAAGGGCGAGCCGATAGACGAAAAGAGCCTGCCCCACCTGTTTGACCGCTTCTATCGTGAGGATTCATCACGCACCAGAGAAACAGGCGGAAGCGGCATAGGCCTGTCGATAGCCAAGGCAATAGTTACCGCCCATAAAGGCAGTATCAGCGCCAAAAACACCGACGGCGGGATACTTTTCACGGCGACGCTTAAAGCAGTTAATAGTTAACAGGTAACAGTTAAGGAGTCCTGCTTCGCAGGACGTATCTAAAATAATCCACCCCCAAGGAAAGTGAATTTCCTCGGGGGTGTTTTAACGTTACGGCAAAGCCGTTAATTGTGCATTGTGAACTGTGCATTGTGCATTGATTCAGATTCCATACTTCACCCTCACCCTCTCAAGCTTCACACCGAAGGGCTTGAATAGCAGCGCTAAAAACAGCACATTCGACACCATGTATGACAGCGTGTAGGGTATAGCAGAAACAAGCGCTGCGCCGTAAAGGCCTAAAGAAAAGCCCTTGTTGTACCAAAGCACCGTCCATATGTCCATAATAAACGAATACATCACGCCGCAAAGTGCGCCGTAGATAAGCAGCAGCGGCATATTGGCTTTGAGCCGCTTTGAGAGCACACCCGCAAAGAAGCCTATCAGCCCCCACGCAAGCATTTGAAAGACCGTCCAAGGCCCCTGCCCGAAGTAGAAGTTAGAAAGCAAAGCCGCAAGCGAGCCGACTAAAAACCCCGCCTCGCTGCCCATGTAAATGCCTGTAATCACCGCCATGGCGGTTATGGGGTTAAGAAAGGGTATAAACCGCCCCGCAAATGCCAAGGCCGTCATAACAGCGCAGATGACCATTCGGCGGGTGCCTATCTTCTTGCGGTCAAACCCCACCGCAAAGAGCAGCAGCGCAAGCCCTGCCGCCGCTAAAGACACAAGCAGGTGACTTCCGCCGCCGAGTGCCAATGACCCCGCCACCGCAAGTGACGGCACCAGCAGAAACGGCACACCGTACCTTATCAGCGAGCCCGCACGCTCGTTTTTTATCATCAGCATAGGCTCACCCCTTTTCCGTTTTTCAGACAGAGTGATGATAGGTCATCGACTGTGACAACGCCCTCATATTTGCCCCTTGCTATGCGTGAAGCCGATGTGGTGTAGAAGCTCCCCCTGTCGAAAAACTCCCAAGGCGGCAGCGCACAAACTGCCTCGCCGCCGAAAAGCATAACGCACCTGTCAGCGCAAAGTGCGGCAAACTCAATGTCGTGCGTCACAAGAATAAGCGTCACGCCCTCGGCTTTGAGCTTATGGAAGATATCGGCAGCCGTAAGCTTCAAGGCGCTGTCCATTCCCTTTGTGACCTCGTCGAGAATAAGCAGCTGCGGCTTGCTGCCGAGCGCCTTTGCAAGCGCCAAAAGCTGCTGCTCGCCCCCCGAAAGGTCGTAGGGGTGAGTGCCGAGTAAATGCCCTATCTCAAAGGGCAGCTCCTCGGGCTTTATGCCTGCTTCATCAAGCTCCTGCTCCACCGTCTGGTGCAAAAAGCAGGTCTGTACGTCCTGCGGCACAAGGGTCAGGCACTCTTTGTAAAGGCTCGTGCTCTTGTAGTCCTTAAGTCTCTTGCCAAGCACCTTTATACTGCCGCTGTAGGGTCTTATAAGCCCCGCCATGCAGCGTGCAGCTGTCGATTTGCCCGAGCCGTTAGCGCCCAGTATGCACACAATCTCGCCCTTGTAAACATCAAGGCTCAGCCCCTTTAATATGTCGGCCTCTCCCCTGCTGTAGCGAAAATATACGTCTTTGAGTTCAAGCGCCTTATCTGCCGAATGAGTGTATTCTCCACGCTTTGGGGCTTTTGTATCGGCCTTGTACGGAGCTATGTACTCTCTGCCCTGTGCGACATTGAGCGGGCAATCCCCCGTCCCGCCAAGCGCCTTGAAAAGCCTTGCCGCCGCAGGCATAGCAGGGGCAACGGGGCTTTTCGGGTCAAGTGCTGCTATCACCTCTCGTGGGCTGCCGTTGTGTATCAGCCTGCCGCCGTCAAGTATCATCAGCCTGTCACTTATCGGCACAAGCTCATCAAGCCTGTGCTCTGCTATAAGCACAGTAAGCCCCAGCTCGTCGCAGAGCTTTTTTACCGTGTGTATGAATTCCGTGGCCGCTATCGGGTCAAGCTGTGCCGTCGGCTCGTCGAGTATCAAAAGCTTCGGCTCGCCCATCATAACAGACGCAAGGTTTAAAAGCTGCTTCTGCCCGCCCGACAGCGAGTCGGTGTCGCTCTCATACCAGCGGTCAATGCCGAAATAGCTCGCCGTCTCCGCCGCACGAAATGCAATAAAGGCCTTGTCAGCCCCTGCGTTTTCGAGGGTGAACACCAGCTCTGCCCACACCTTGTCGCAGACTATCTGCGCATCGGGCTGCTGCATAACATACCCTATGCCGAGGGCGGCGCTCTTGTCATCAAGCTCTGCCTGCGGCCTGCCCTCAAAGGTCATCCCGCCGCTTAAGTCTCCCATTGGCGCAAGCTCACGCTTTAACAGCTTAAGCAGGGTAGATTTGCCGCTGCCTGTACCGCCTGCAAGCAGATTAAAGCTGCCCGCCTCCAAGCTGAAACTAACGTCACTCAAAGCAGGTCTGTCACAGTTCGGGTAGGTAAACGTCACACCCGACGCTGTAAGTATTTCCATTTAAGGCTCACCTCCGCTTTGAGAATAACAGGCAATAAGCTCAGGCCGCAAAACGCCGCCAGCCCCAGTATATCCTTAGTGCCGTTTGATACTATTCGTGTTTTGGGGTAGAAACTGTATTCAAAGCCGCCTGATACAATACATATGAGAATGACTGATAACAGCCCCGCCATTATGACAAGCAGCCCCACGTCGCCCCTGTCAATGCGCTTGTTGCGAAAGCAGGTGCGCCTGCCTAACGAAAATCCCCTTGCCTCCATGCTGTCGGCGGTGGTTATTCCGCCCTCTAAAGCCCATGTTATGAGTATAGAGAATATCCTGATATTTGAGCGTATCTCGTGAGTAAGGCTGTCGTCATTGTAAAGCCCCATAGCACGCTGTGTTTCCTTTATCTTTCTACGCTGCCTTGTAAACAGCGGCACGAACCGAACCGACATTGAGATTATAAGCGATAAGTTCTTTGATAAGAGTGATGTAAGATAAATAAGCTTGTCGCTTGTCAGCACAAAGGTAAGGGTGCGAAACCAGTAAAGTGCCGCAATTATCATAACAGCGCTGTTAAGCCCGAAATAGAAGCTCTCAAGGGTTATCGGCCGCCCGTTTATAAAAAGCAGCGCCGTGTCGCCCTTGTGCGATACAAGAGGGTTTGCAATAACAAGCAGCAAAAAGAGAATAAACGCAAATATAGTAAAACTGCCCTTGTGCTCGCCCTTTACCGTGTAAAAATACATCACCGCACCTATCAGCGATATAACGAGCAGCGGCGGGTAAGGCACAAACATAGTGACCCCCGCCGTGCAGGCGAAGTAGAAAAAGGTCACTATGGGGTTTGAGTCCTCTATACGTCTTATCACTCTATATCCCTGCCTATCTCCTTGGTGTAGCGCCACTCGATAACGTCGCCGTCTTTTGGTGTGTACTGCGAGCTGTTGACCGAGGGGGCCTGCCCGTTTACATAATACATCCACCCCGAAAGCTCGCCGTGGTCAAATTCATATATGCCTGCTATGCCGCTTACATATATCATCTCGTCGCTGCCCTTGATGTCGAGCAGTATGCCGTTTTCTCTTGCAAGTCTGTCAAGCAGGTCAAAGGCCGTGTCGCCCTCTTTTATGTCAACCGTCTGCACGGGTATGATGTAGCCGTCCTCGGGAATATCATCACGCATACCCATTATCGTCAGGCAGTCAACACTCATAGTCACCTGCCCGATGCTCTCGCTTTGTGAGCTGCTGTCAGTCGGTGCAAAATGCTCATCTTTCGTTTCTATATCAAGAAACGCAGTCACCGCACACAGCACGCCGCCTATTGCGATTATCAGAATGTAGCTCTTGATGTTGCGCCTGCCCCTTGCAAAGAGTATAACGCAGGCTATCACCGCCGCACCGCCTATGCCTATGAAGATATATACCTTTATGCTTGTTTCGTGATATATCTCGTCAACCATTCGCTCGGTCACGGCAGTTGTGGTCTGTTTGTCTGCTTCACTTGCAGCCGCCGTGTCGCTGACTGTCTCTGTTTGCTGTGATGTGGTGGTGCTCTCGCTGTCAGTCACACTCTCGGTAACGCTTTCGGTCTTGCGCTTCGCTCTCCCGTGTGGTGACGTTTCCGCCTGCACTCTGCGAGGTCACAGTCTGTGAAGCCGTCTGCTTTGTGCCTGCCGCCGTCGTGCCCGTCTGCTTTTTGGTGGCGGCCTTTTTGGTAGTCACCTCGGCAGGGGCTTTGGCGGTGGTGGCCTTTGTTGTTACTTTCGGCTTGTCGGTGTCTTGGGGCTTTTCGGTCTTGGGGGGCTTTTTGTTGTCAAACACAAAGAAAGCGCCCTTGCCTTTGCCCATTCTCTCATATGCTGTAAGGCAATAAAACGCCTGCACGGTCGCACTCTCGTTAGCGCCCTTGCCCTTTTGGTGCTCAAAGCTGCCGTCACTAAGCGCAAAGCCTGCTATTGCGTCAATTATCGTGCTGCCGCCCTTAATAAAGCGCTCGTCCTTGCAGGGGTCGATACCGAGCGAAGACAAAGCAAGCAAGACCTGCACCGTGCTCTCGCAGTTCTCAACGCCGAAGCTCTTGTACGCTCCGCTTGCCTGCTGCGCCTTTGATAAAAAGCCAAGCGCCTTGTCGCAGGCCGCCTTTACCTTGCTGTTACTCCTGACACTTGGCGCAAGCGCTGTTACCGTCATTGCCGTGCAGTCGGGGTCGCCGTAGTCTCCGATTATCGCAAAGCCGCCGTCTGCCTTTTGCAGGGCGAGAATGTCAGAAATAAGGCTCTTGGCCGTAATATCCCCCGTCGTAAAGCCGTTATTGACTATATGCAGAGCAAACACAAGGCTCATAAGCCCCTGCTTGCCCGCCGACGAGCCGAGGGCTTCAGTTATGTAACTGTCACTGCTGCCCGTGCTTATCAAAGCAAGGGCAAGCTTCTCCCTCGTGGTAGCTGATGCGATGTTGTTGTTTGCGATGTAGCTTTTTAGTGCCTTTTGATAGCGTGAGAAATCATAACTGCCCGACTGTGAAAGCGCCATAACGTACCACTCGCTGCTAACGCCTGCCTTGTCGGTCAGCTCACCGTCTATCCACGCCTGAATACTGCCGCCCGAACTCTTATTATCACAAATACCGCCCAGCAATTGCGAGGCGGTATCGTAACTATCTGCATATGCTGTGATCGGTGTGACGATACAGCTTATCATTATAAGGCAGGCTGCAATAAATGCTGCCGCTTTAGTCATTATCTCTTGCGGCTCTTAGCAGCAACAATGCCTGCAAGTGCTAAACCTGCAAGTGCGAGCTGAAGCTCAGAAGAAGTCTTGGGGTTAGATGTAGTTGTTGCAGCAGCTGCTGTGTCCTTCTTCTCCTCTGCCTTTGTGTCTTCCTCAGCCTCTTCCTCGGTATCCTCGTCCTCTGTAGGCTCTTCTGTCTCTTCCTCAGGCTCGTCAGTAGGCTCTTCCTCGGGCTCTACTTCGGGCTCGGGTTCTACCTGCTCCTCCTCATCCTGCTTAAGTGCAGAAACAACGCATATAGGCGGAACGAGTGTCTGTGTATCCGATACAGCGCTGATAACATAGTCACCGCCCTTGTCGAGCTTGACTGTTACCTTGCCCTCATCATCGGTCACAAAGTCGGTCTTCTCGCCGTTAATGGTTATGTATGCGCCCTTTGCGGGAAGTGTAACGGAATTCCAGTCTGCATCATAGCCTGCATAGCTGAGTGTGAGGTCGATAGTGTCCTTCTCATCAAGTACCAGTTCTGTAAAACGTGTGTCAAAATAGCAGTAAGTATCAGAGAAAGCAGAAGTATCTGTATAAACAAATGCATCAACAAACACGGGTGAGCCATTTTCAGATACCACAGAGTCGGTAAGAGCCCATGCAGATGCGCCGTTTACATAATAGCCGTAGCTGCCGCCGTTCTCAACGCCCCAGAGCTTTGCAAGCGAAAGCCCCCACTGTGTTTCAGCTGTGGCAAAACCTGCTGCTGCGCCGCCCTCATAGTAATCCTCATGTGCTGCATAAAGTGCATCTGCTATTGTGAGTGCGCCGTCATTGTCTGTGTCTGTCACCTCAACCGCCTTCTGCTCAACTGCAAGCTTACCCTCGCCGTCAGCAATAGTAACATAAGCAGTTACAGATGTAGGAAGAGTCGATGATTCCTCCGTTGTTTCCTCAGCAGATGCCGTAACAGCTGCTGTGCCTATGCTCATAACGATAGCCATAGTAAGTGCCGAAAGCTTTTTCATTGTCTTCATTCTGATCATCCTTTCCATATCTCACACCTTTTGGCAAAACAAAAGCCCCTTTAAAAGCCTAATGCCTTTAAAAGAGCGCACCCAAACAAGCCCCTGAAAGCTTTAGCTTTTCAGAAACTCAAGGCGCACCTTTCATTTACCCAAAGGCGGTAGTCTTGCGACAATTGCCTGTCCTCCCCGACGAGCGATCCGACTTCTGACTTGCGTCTTTTTACGGTAGTGGCTGCTGCGGCGGATTTTCACCGCCATTCTCTCCTATTAGAAATAAAAAGTCACTTCTATTCTTCGGGGAAGCATAAATATTCACTTATAGATTTATTATACCACTTTGATAGTATTTTGTCAAGCACGATCACACAAAAAAATGGCAGCCCCCTGCGAAGCTGCCATATTTGCTAATCAAAGTCCTTAACCTCTATATCGGGCGGTGCGTCAATATCCTTGCCCACATAACCCCCGTTTTTGCGGCGCTGCTTGACGCATTCGGTGAGCAGATACTCTATCTGCCCGTTCACCGAGCGAAAATCATCCTCCGCCCAGCTTGCGAGGTCATTGTATAGCTTCTCCGATAAGCGGAGAGGCACCTGTTTCTTAGCTGCCATTAGTAAAGCGACCCCGAGTTGACTACGGGCTGTGCGTCATGGTTGCCACAGAGAACTACCAAGAGATTAGATACCATAGCGGCCTTTCTCTCCTCGTCAAGGTCTACCACCTGCTTCTTTGAAAGCTCCTCCAGAGCCATCTCCACCATGCCTACTGCGCCGTCAACTATGAGTTTTCTTGCATCTACTACAGCCGATGCCTGCTGTCTTTGCAGCATTGCGGCGGCTATCTCGGGGGCGTATGCAAGATATGTTATCCTCGCTTCGATTATCTCGATGCCTGCGTTCTTTACTCTTTCCTGTATCTCGTCCTTGATGCGGTTTGCAACTATCTCGCTCGAACCTCTCAGGCTGCCCTCATCGGGTGAGCCGTCGCCTGTTGTATCAACGCCCTGCGCTACGTCATAGGGGTATATCCTTACAATGTTTCTCAGCGCCGTGTCGCATTGCAGCGAGAGGTATTCCTTGTAGTTGTCAACATCAAACACAGCCTTTGCTGTGTCAACCACTCTCCACATAACAGCTATGCCTATCTCGATAGGGTTGCCGAGGCAGTCGTTTATCTTCTGCTTGTTGTTGTTGAGTGTCATTATTTTCAGGGAAATACGCTTGTCAGCCATGCCTGTTGCAGAACCTATAGCATCAACACCCGTCTTTATAGCTATCGCTGTAGGGTTTGTTTCGCCGCCCACATCACCGCTCTGACGAAGCTTTGTAGTAGCTGCGGGGTTTACAGCCGTGCAGAAAGGGTTTACATAGTAGAAGCCGTCGCCCTTAAGTGTGCCTACATATTTGCCGAAAAGTGTGAGCACCAGCGCCTCCTGCGGCTTTAATACCTTAAGGCCGAGCCAGAATATCCAGCCCACCAGTATATATGCAAGCCCGCATACTATGCATATTATGCCCCATGTCTCGCTGTCGTTCATTGCTCCGAACACCAGCAGACCGATAGCGCCGAGATACAGCAATATCGTCAGCAAAAGCACCGCCATACCGTTCTTTTTCGTCGAAATAATTTTTTCCTCCATGATTTTTCTCCTCCTACTTTCAGGTTTTACCTGTATATTTTTCTTACAACCTTTATCTCAGCAAAGATAGTAAGCAAAGCGACAGCTGCGGATAATGCGACAACTGCGATACTGTCACGGTTCGTCACCGCAAGTGCTATGAACAGACCTGCTATCAGCAGAAACACCACCGAAACAATAGCCGCCCTCACAGCCCTCGGTATACGCTCGCTCTCATACAAAAGCTCAAACAGGCCGCTTATCAGCTCGCCCACTATCTCAATAATTATTTCCACCTCGCTCACCCTCTTTCCTTTTGATATCATTATGATATCACATTTATTTCAATTTGTCAAGAGGTTTTTGGAAATTTTTTCTCGCTCATCGTTATAGGACGCAAAAATCCCCTGCCGTTTCCGACAGGGGCGTGAATGTTATTTCTTTTCTATCTCTTCCTTGAGTTTCTGCTGCGACTCTTCCATGAGCTTCATCAGATCCTCGATAGATGTGTCCATAGACTTGGGACGTCTCGGTCTGGGAGCAGGCTTCTTGACCTGCGGCTTGGGCTGGGGCTTAGGCTGCTCGGGTATCTTCACGGTCTTTACCTCCGGCTCCGGCTCTGCCTTTTCTACAGGCGGGAGCTTTACCTTGTGTACCTCAGGCTCGGCGGGTTTAACTTCCTCTGCCGCCTGCTCAGGCTCTTCCTCGGGCTCGTCAGCTATCATAATGGGCTTCTCTTCCTCAGGCTGTTCAGGCTCGTCCACCTCAACTACTGCGCCGATTATATCAGCATCAGTCTCCTCATCAGAGTAATCCTCATCGCTCTGAACATACTTAGCTTCTCTCTCGCCAAGCTGCTGTCTTGCGATAGGCGTTGAGTCATCACCCGAGAAGAGTATATCGTCGATAGATGCGGGCTTTTCCTTTTTATCATCTACTACAAAGTCGTCTTCATCGTCTTCCTCATACTCCTCATATCCGTCAGAAGAAGCGATAGCAAGTATAAGCTCAATGATTATCATAAGTGCTATAGGCGAGCCTATGCATATCACCATACCGAAGCGAGATGTCATAAAGGTTATGGCCTTGCCTGCGGTGGTGTAGTATGTAGTTGCCTCACCTACTACGTTGCTTGATCTTAGCTCATATGTAAGAGAGGGGTTCTTTTCCTGGTAAACGGTGTAGTAAACGCCGTCTTCACCCTCCTTAGAGCTTACATCAGCGAGCCAGAAAACGCTCGTTCCAACTCCGGGAACATTCTCGCAAAGCACAGCCTTGCCAAGCTTTTCGGCACTCGGCGTATCATTCGATGCAAGCACCAGCGCACCTCTCGGCACCTTGTCGAGCATCTTGTCAGAATCCATTATATAAAGGCTGTAGCCCGCCACAGAGGGGGTAACATCTTTATTTTTGAATACATATGAGAGCCCTATGACAACACCTGCAACAAGTATAGTGAACACCAGAAAGAACACAAAAACGTTTCTTCCTGCGTGTGATTTCTGTTTAGTAACACTGCCCATATTCGGCTTCCATTCCTTTCTGCATTATATCGCTCTTTCTATTATAGCACATTATAATGCATTTTTCAACTGTTTTCGGGAATTTTTAATTATTTCTCGTATACCCCGAAATATCAGGCATTTCAAAATCCTTGTCATCAGCAGCAGAAACGACTATGTCAGAAACAAGCTCGCTGTCCATATCATCGCTCTTTATCTCAACGCTTAAGATATTTCTTGTGTTCTCGTTGAAGCTGTAGATAACGCTGCCCTCAAGCCCCTCGAAATCGAGAGCATACTCCTCTATGATAACGCCGTTTTCAACAGATGCCTTTACAAACTTGCCGGTCGCCGAAAAGAACGGGTCATACTGGGGGCTTTTGAGTATGGTGTTTCCAAGCTCGCTGCTGTTGTATTTCTCGTAAGTTGTGGTTGCGTGGTTGATGATATACAGATCGCCCTCTGCGGTGATGAAGCGCTCGGTCATCATGCCCGAAACAGTAGCGCTTGCATACCTTAAGCCGCCCTTTACCTCAAATACTACGGGATAGCTGTCGCCGCCCTTAACAGAAACTGTGCCTGTGAGCTTGTAGTTGCCCTCATACTGCGACTTAAGGCCATCAAAAAGCCTTACGTCGCCATTGGGGTCATACTCCTCACGGGAGGAGGAATCAGCGTCAACTGTTGATGATGCATCGCCTGTGCTGCTCTCATCAACACGGTTGCTCGAATCAAAATCGAAATTAAACTCCATAGAGCTGGGGTCTACTGCGCTGTCGGTGTCGCCGCAGGACGCTAAGCACATACAAAGTGAAAGGCCTGCCACTACTGCCGCTATCTTTTTTATGTTCATGTTATTCTCCTTTTTATTTGCCGAGCGCCGCTATCGACTGCTCGATCTTCTCCATTTTCTCCTTAGCCTTTGCAAGCTTTTCCTTCTGCTCGTTTATAAGCTTCTCAGGCGCCTTTGCAAGGAAGCCCTGATTTGAAAGCTTGCCGCTTAAGAAGTCAATGTCCTTCTGTGCTGCTTTCTTTTCTTTGTTAAGACGTGCAAGCTCCTTCTCGGTGTCGATTATCTCCGAGAGGGGTATGAACATTCTTGCGCAGTCGGTTACTGCAACTGCACAGTCCTTGCCGTCAAAATCATCTGCCGCAAAGCTTATCTCGCTTGCAGATGCAAGGCGCTCAAAGAACATAAAGCCCTTTTCAAACGCTGCCTTGTCTTTAGTCTCGATAAACAGCTTGGCCTTTACAGAGGGCGGAACGTTCATCTCGCCTCTAACGTTTCTTATAGCGCTTATTGCCTCTGCTCATATACAGGGAAAGGCTGTACCATGATAACGCTGCCGTCATCTGTGAGTGTCTGCCATATCTCCTCTGTGATGTAAGGCATAAAGGGGTGTAAGAGTTTGAGCATACCCTTCATTACCCATACAAGAACGTGCTGTGCTGTGAGGGCTGTCTCGCCGCCTGCGGCTATGCGGGGCTTTGTAAGCTCGATATACCAGTCGCAGAATACGTCCCAGATAAAGTCATAAAGCTTTGCAACTGCCACGCCAAGCTCGAACTTGTCAAGGTTCTCGTTTACCTCTTTTGCAAGGCGGTTGAACTTTGATACTACCCACTTGTCCTCGGGAGCAAGTGTCTCGGGCAGGCTGTCAGACTTGAAGTCCTCGGGCAGGTTCATCATTATAAAGCGTGAAGCGTTCCACAGCTTGTTTGCAAAGTTTCTTGATGCCTTTACCTTGTCGTCGATATATCTCATATCGTTGCCGGGGGCGTTGCCCGTAGCAAGCATAAATCTCAGAGCATCTGCGCCGTAGTTGTCAATAACCTCTAACGGGTCAATACCGTTGCCTAAGCTCTTTGACATCTTAAGGCCGTTTGCATCTCTTACAAGGCCGTGAATAAGTATGGTCGAGAAAGGCTTCTTGCCCATATACTCCATACCCGCAACTATCATACGGCTTACCCAGAAAGTAATGATATCATAGCCCGTAACAAGTGTGTTTGTGGGGTAGAACTTTTCAAGCTCGGGTGTCTTTTCAGGCCAGCCCATTACCGAGAAAGGCCACAGAGCCGATGAGAACCAGGTATCGAGCGTGTCGGGGTCCTGACGCATAGGCTTGCCGCACTTGGGGCAAACTGCGCTGTCTTCCTTGGTAACAACAGTCTCGCCGCAGTCATCGCAGTAGAATGCGGGTATTCTGTGCCCCCACCAAAGCTGACGGGATATGCACCAGTCTCTTATATCGTTCATCCAGTTGAAGTAGTTCTTCTCAAACCTCTCGGGCACGAACTTGATGTCGCCGCTCTCAACAGCCTTGATAGCGGGCTTTGCAAGGTCTGCCATTTTAACGAACCACTGGAGCGATACTCTCGGCTCAACAGTGGTGCCGCAGCGGTAGCAGGTGCCGACGTTGTGCTCGTGCTCCTCTGTGTATGCAAGGAATCCGCCCGCCTCTAAGTCTTCAACTATCTTCTTTCTTGCCTCATACCTGTCCATACCTGCGTATGCAGGGTAATCGTCAACTATCTTTGCGTCCTCTGTAAGAACGTTTATAACGGGCAGGTCGTGTCTTCTGCCCACCTCAAAGTCGTTGGGGTCGTGAGCAGGTGTTATCTTAACAACGCCCGTTCCGAAATCCATAGCAACGTAGCTGTCTGCAACTACGGGTATTTCTCTGTTTACAAGGGGCAGGATAAGTGTCTTGCCCACAATGTCCTTATACCTCTCGTCCTTGGGGTTTACTGCAACTGCGGTATCGCCCAGCAGAGTTTCGGGTCTTGTTGTAGCAAGCTCAAGGTAGCCGCTGCCGTCCTTGAAGGGATATTTCAGGTGCCAGAAATGGCCTGCCTGGTCTTCATAGTTTACCTCGGCATTTGATATAGAGGTAAGGCAGTGAGGGCACCAGTTGATTATCCTCTCGCCACGGTAGATAAGCCCCTTGTTATAGTAGCTTACAAAAACTTCCTTAACAGCCTTCGAGCAGCCTTCGTCCATAGTAAAGCGCTCTCTCGACCAGTCGCAGGAGGTACCGAGCTTTTTGAGCTGGCTTACTATCCTGCCGCCGTATTGCTTTCTCCAGTCCCACGCACGCTCTAAGAACTTGTCTCTGCCGATATCGTCTTTAGTAAGGCCTTCTTTTCTCATGGCCTCAACTATCTTGGCTTCTGTTGCGATAGATGCGTGGTCAGTTCCCGGCACCCATAAAGCCTCGAAGCCCGACATTCTCTTATAGCGGATAAGAATATCCTGCAAAGTATTGTCAAGTGCGTGACCCATGTGCAGCTGGCCTGTTATATTCGGCGGGGGTATAACTATCGAATAGGGCGGCTTTTTGGAATTCACGTCAGCCTTGAAATAGCCGCCGTCAAGCCACATTTTATAGATCCTGTCCTCGAACTCCTTAGGTTCGTAGGTTTTTGCAAGTTCCTTCTTCATTTTGATCGATCCTTTACATTAAAATGGTTTACATATTATTATCGCATATTTTGAGGAAAATGTCAAGTAAAACTAATATTTAAGGCGAAGAGTTAATAGATAAGAAACAAAACCGCCTGCAAAATGCAAGCGGTTTTTACAGCATTGTTCAGCCCCACGAAATATCAGGCTTTCTTTTATGCTTGACGCAGTCACCAAGATACATATTTATAAGTGTCTGATAGGGTATGCCCGTATCCGTTGACAGTTCTTTGAAATAATCTATAGTGCCGCAGTCGATATTAATAGTTATCTGCTTTTTCAGCCTGCCCGAATAAGGGTTTTTGCGGGGGTTGAGGTTTTTGATATCATATTCATCACGCATAATTCTCACCAGCCTTCCTGATATATCCGTTTTTCGTTTTTGGTCGCTTCTCTTGCCGAGATCAGGCGGATAACATTATCAGCCTCTCTGTAACAATGGCTCACGATACATATTTTTGATGACTTAAGCATTCCGATTATAAGGAATCTCTCCTCGCCTATCGAATGGTCGGGGTCATCAAATAAGATAGCCGCATCATCATAGAACACCTCACTTGCGGTCTCAAATGACAAGCCATGTTTTTTCTTATTGATCTCATTTTTATTTTCATCCCATTCAAAAACAAGTTCTTCCATAATTATATTATAATGCATTTATAATTATTTGTCAAGTACTTTCAGGCAATTATTTCGCTCATCCCTTGCATATTTTCCCTCCCCCATGTCAATAATAATCCCAAAGAGCCGAAAGGCTTACTGAAAGGAAAGATGCGAAATGAAATTTTTTGGCAGGATAGCAAAGGTACTCGGAACAAAAGGGCTTTACATCACGGCGGCGGCGAGCCTTGCGGTAATGGCAGGGGCAGGAATGATAGCCTACAATAAGGCCATAGGCTCGGTGAATGAGAGCTTTGAGCTGAATATGCCCGAAAGCTCCCAGACACAGCAGGCAGAAGCCAAGCAGACAAACGTCAAAAAGCCGCAGCGTGACGAGAGCAGCGAAAAAGAAGTTCTCCCCGAAGAAGATGAGACAGACGTTAAAAACGACAAGGTTTATAACACCCAGCCCAATATCATGCCCGTAAACGGCGAGATAATAAACCCGTTCAGCGGCGGCGAGCTGGTAAAGAGCGAAACTTTAGGCGTATGGAAGACCCACGATGGCATTGACATCAAGGCAGACAAGGGCACGGCGGTCAAGGCTATGAACAAGGGCGTTGTCACCAAGGTGTGGGAGGACACGCTCTGGGGCTACTGCGTTATAATCGACCACCAGAACGGCATTGTCGGCCACTACTACAGCCTGACAAGCGCCGTTGCCGTCAGCGAGGGCGACGAGGTCAACTCGGGCGATATCGTGGGCTATGTGGGCGACTCTGCGATAGTAGAAAACACCGAGGGCGCACACCTGCACTTTGCACTTAAGCAAAACGGCGAATGGATAGACCCCATAGGCTATATAAACCCCCTCGGCATAAAATAGGCAGCAAAAAAGACCGTGTACGAGACACGGTCTTTGTATACATATTAAAGATTACTCAGCAGCAGGAACGCCCTTAACTGTGAATGTTACTTCAAGGCTCTCATACTCGCCCTCGCCTGCGTATGTCTTGATAGCCTCGGGAGCTGTATCGAGAGAATCGCCGTAAGCGTTGTAGATCTCGATTCTGATCTTGCCGTTGCCCTCGATATCGCCGAAGAGTATCTCCTCGGGAGCGAACTTGTAAACTTCCTGGCCGTCAGCGGAGAGTGTAAGCTCTGTTACATCAAAGCCGCTTGTTCTTGCGAAGTCCATCTTATCTGTTGCAGCAGCCTTGTTGGGCTTGATGCCCTTGTCTGTGCAGTAAGCTTCCCAAGCGTCACCGTCTGTGGAAACGCCAAGCTTTGTAGCAAGCTCTGCGATATCAACGTTAAGAACTGTAATGCCGAATGCAGGATCGCCGACCTCCATAGGCTCCTTAACGTTGGGAGCGGAGTTCATCCATGCAACTGTGTCCTCGATATTTACGTCAACTGTGTATGTGCCGTCCTTATCAACGTTGCAGGTAGTACCACCCTCGGGAAGAGGACGGCCGTTAGCATCATCGTTCATGTTGGAATATGTCCAGCTGCCGTCAGCGAGCATCAGGAATGTGTTGTGGCCTGTGCGGTCGATAGGAGCCTTCTCCTCCTTGCTGGAATCATCAGCAGCGGAAGAATCAGCCTCAGAAGATGCGTCAGCCTCGCTTGAAGCATCAGCCTCAGAGGAAGCGTCAGCAGCGGAAGAATCAGCTGTAGACTCTGCAGCAGAAGATGAAGCAGCAGCGGAAGAAGATTCCGCAGCCTTGCTCGAGCTGCTGTTGTCATCACCGCAGGCTGTGAACATAGCGCCCGAAACGGCAAGTGCAAATACAAGTGCTAAGATCTTTCTTGTCTTCATAATTGTTACCTCCAAAAAAGTTTATATTTCCAAAGTTAATACGCCGTTAATATTTCGGCTCATATATAATGATACAACTTTTTTCCCTGCAATTCAATTGATATTTTAGCCAAAAAAGCACCCACAAAGCTATGCAACACGCCGATTAAACGTTTAAGAAATATAAATATTTTAAACTTTAGCTGTGATATTAAATGAGCTTTTTTGCTCCCTATAAATATGATCAGGCAGGAGCCGTAAATGCAGCTCCTGCCTTATCTGCTAATCAAGCTTCCTTCAAAAAGCCATATCAGCCTTTGTTCTTTCTGCCTGCGATAAGCCTGTTTATAAGTATCGCAGCGCCCGAATATACCAGCACGCTTGCCGAGATGAGCATTATGAGCATTCTTATCCTGCCCTGTGTGCTGTCGCCCGTCTGGGGGTTAGCGCCTGCCTGCTGTGCGGCGTCAGCCACCTTGTTTTCGATAGCAGCCTTGTCGGTCGCAACAAGTGTGGCATCGCCGTCAGCACTCTCGCTGCTGCTTACGACCTCGCCCTCGTCATACTCATCTTCGTCCTCATCGTCCTCGAAGATGTCCTCGGTAGCGTTGTCGTCGTCTTCGTATTCTTCATCCGTATCATCATCGGCAGCAGCATCGTCGTCGTCGCCGTCTTCATCATCTGTCAGAACTTCTTCGCCTGCTGTGTCGTCATCATCATCGTCATCGTCAGACTCGTTTACGACCTCGGTAGTATCGGTATCATCATTTCCGCTGCCGTAAAGCTTTATGCTTACCTCGTCAACGCTTACCTCAGCGCCGTCCTTTATGTAGTAGAACTGAACCGCTGCTGTGCCGTTGAGAGTTGAGAGATCAACATCATTTGCCTGCCAAACGTTCTCTGTGCCGCCTGCTGTGGAGTTCTCATAAGACTCCCACTCGCCGCCATTTGTGCCGAAGCCGAGCGCACCTGTTACGTTCTCGCTCGATGCAACCTTTACCTCGATGTCAGCCTTGCCCTCAAGCTCGCCTGCATATTCGCTCAGGTCAAATACATACTGTACGGTGCTTTCAGAATTGAAATCGCCGCCCTCCTGAGTGTAGCTGTAAAGCACCTCGCCTGCGGGTGAAGAGATGACCTCGGGCTGCTCGATCTCGTCGGGCTCTTCGGGTAATACCTCTATCTCCTTAACAGTAGTTGTCTGAGCCTTTGTGGTAGTCTCAGCCGCCTTTGTTGTAGTAACGGCCTTTGTGGTCGTTTCGGGAGCTTTTGTTGTGGTCGCTGCCTTGGTAGTAGTTTCAGCAGCCTTTGTAGTAGTCACCGCCTTGGTCGTAGTAGTTGTTTCGGGGGCTTTGGTCGTTGTTGTAGTGGTTTCCTCAGCCTCTGTTGTTGTCGCCTTGGTAGTGGTAGTTGCCTTAGTTGTTGTGGTCGCCTTAGTTGTAGTTGTGGCCTTTGTTGTAGTCGTGGCCTTAGTTGTTGTAGTGGCCTTTGTAGTCGTGGTTGTTACCTCAGGCTCCTCCTGCTGTGTGCCCTTGACCTTTACGCTCACAGGCTCGTTTGCTGTAGGCACCTTATAATCAGCATTGACATAAGCGCTGCTCGAATCAGCAACCATATTCTCAACATCTATCCAGTAATCAAAAGTACCGGTAGCGGTGTCCTTAACGTCAAAATAGAGTGTGGTTATCTTGCCGTGGCTTGTTACATTTGTGCCGCTCATATTAGCGCCGACTATCTTGATAACGCCGTTGTCAAACTCATTATTGGTGACTACCGAGAAGGGGCCGCCTGCGCTCATATCCTCCTTGGGAACATAAACGCTTACAGCATTCGGGTCATAATGAACGTCGATAGTAAAGCCCGCAACGCCTGATTCAGACGGTGAATAGTCAAGTGACACAGCTATTCTGTCGCCGGGTTTTATCTCATATTTATCGGGAGTAAGCGTCAGCCTGTTAGCGCTTGACGCTGATATAACAGGGGTCAGCAGGCTCGTTGTCATAAGTACTGCTGTCGATATAGCTATCGCTGCCTTGCTTACCTTTAGCTTTTGCATAAGAATTACCTCCTTAGGTGGCATGGGGAATGCTTGAAGCTCAGAGCGGGCAGGGGGCTTTCTTGTATCTTAGCCCCCGCCCATTCATCCGCTCCGAAATTTTTACACACTTGGGAAAAGCGGGAAATTTTGTACGCTTTGTATTTTGTGCCGTGACTCGTTTCACGCTCAACCCCCGAAAACACCGATATTTCGAGTGCTGTCGGTAAAACATATTATAACAAAAGATTCCAAAAAAATCTATTGTTAATCCATACAAAAAAGTGTCCGAAATTTTGGTTACTATTTGACGAGTATGCTCAAAAAACTAAATATCGGTGCCGACCCGTTTATCGGACACTAAATGTAGTTGTAACCGTTTTGTAATTATTAAAAAAGCCGTAGTTTCGTTCTATTGTAAACTTTCTATGAACAATTTTCGCTCTTGACAAAAAGCGACACTCCTATTATAATAATAAATACACCCCCTCAAAAAAGGGAGATCAATGATAAAAAGCAAGGAAGTGAGCAGAAAATGAGCCTTATAAGTCGTGCGCTCGGCACGGTAAGCGCATTGGCATTCGCTTTTACACTCTGTCAGGGGCTTGATATCAAAGCATCAGCCAAGACGGGCGTAGTCACAGCAGATTCTCTCAACGTAAGAACAGGTGCAGGCACCAACAATTCGATAATAACCTCGATAAGCGAGGGCACAAGCGTTACCATAAACGGCTCTGCAAGCGATTCGTCGGGGCAGACTTGGTATAAGATAACCGCAAACGGCACGACAGGCTATGTCAGCTCATGGTACATAGATGTAGTTGATTCGGGCTCTACTGCTTCATCAAGCAGCACAACTACCACAAAGACTACCACCACCGCTTCAACCGGCATGAGCGACAAGGAATTTGAAAGCTACATGAAGTCACAGGGCTTCCCCGAGAGCTACAAACCGATGCTCAGGGAGCTTCACAAGGATCACCCCAACTGGATATTCATGGCGCAGAAAACAGGCCTTGACTGGAACTACGTGCTCGAAGAAGAGTGCGTGCTTGGCAGAAGCTTAGTTCCCTCATACGCTTTAGATTCGTGGAAGTCGATGAAAGAGGGCGCTTACGACCCTGCTACCGGCACATGGTACGGCCTTGACGGCAGCTGGGTGCAGGCATCTGACGAGATAATCGCCTACTACTTAGACCCCCGCAATTTCCTTGATGACACTAACATTTTCATGTTTGAAAACCTTTCATACAACCCGAACGTTCACAACATAGAGGGCGTAAAGGCAATACTTGCCGACACCTTTATGAAAGGCAGCTTCACAGCCCCCGATACAGGCGTTAAGTACAGCTATGCGCAGACGTTTATGGACGCAGCAGCGCAGTCGGGCGTTTCACCCTATCACCTTGCAGCAAGATGCCGCAACGAGCAGGGAGTATCGGGCGCACCCCAGTCGCTCGGCACTACCCCGGGTTATGAGGGGTATTACAACTTCTTTGACGTGCAGGCATTTGCCACCGCAAAGCTCACAGCCGCACAGATGGGCTGCAAATACGCCATGACCACCAACCCCACCTATATGCTCCCCTGGACTAATCAGTACAAGTCGATAGTCGGCGGGTCGATATTCTTGGGCACGGGCTACATATCAAAGGAGCAGGACACACTTTACTTACAGAAATTCGATGTTGCCGACGGCGGCAACGGGCTGTTCTTCCACCAGTACATGACCTGCATATTCGGTCAGGCAACAGAAGCGGTATCGCTCAAAAACGCCTACTCCGACAAGGTGCTTGCATCTGCTATGGAGTTCAAGATACCCGTATACAACAATATGCCCGACACTATATGCTACAAGCCGGGCAGCGAGAACAACAACAATAACTACCTTAAGAGCCTGTCCGTCAAGGGGCAGAAGCTCTCGCCCACGTTCAGCACATATACGCAGGACTACAAGCTGACAGTTGACAACTCGGTATCGAGCATAAAAGTCAGCGCCGCCACAAGCGACAGCGGTGCAAAGGTCAGCGGCACGGGCACTAAATCTCTTAAGGTAGGCAATAACACCATAAAGCTCACAGTAACAGCTCCGAGCGGCGTCAAGCGTGTCTACACGCTGACGGTCACGAGAAAAGAGGCCGAGAAAAAGACCGTAAAGGGTGATGTGAGCGGCAACGAAAAGCTTGACATTACCGACGCTCTGATGATAATGAAATACTCATCGGGCAAGACAAAGCTTAGCAAAGATCAGCTGAGTGTTGCCGACTACAACGGCGACAAGGCTGTAAACGTGGTAGATGCTTTATCTATCATGAAGAAGCTTAGCAAATCGAAATAGCAGATTACTTTAACTGACCATAACGACCACCTTATAAAGGACTCCCCTCACGAAAACCGCAACCTTTCGTGAGGGGAGAACTTTTTAATGCATAATGCATAGTGCATAATGCATTATTATGGGGGGGGATAAGAAAACCGCCTGACTATTCAGACGGTTTATTTCAAATATCTGCGGCAGCGGCATTGTTCACTTCTGCCCATAATATGCATTAGCGCCGTGTTTTCTCAGGTAGTGCTTATCGAGCAGTTCCTGCTGCATAAAGCCTATTTCGGGATTCATTGACTGGGCGTGGTAGTTCATAAAGGCTACCTCTTCAAGCACAACGGCGTTATGAACGGCGTTTATGCTGTCTGTGCCCCATGTGAACGGCCCGTGGCTCATAACCAGCACAGCGGGGATATCGGCAGGGCTCTTGCCCTTAAAAGTCTCGATGATGACTGTGCCTGTTTCCTTTTCATACTCCCCTGCTATCTCCTGCGGGGTCATCTTACGGGTGCAGGGAATCTCGCCGTAGAAATAGTCGCCCTGCGTCGTGCCGAGAGGGATTATACCCTTGCCTGCCTGCGCAAACGACGTCGCCCAGCGGCTATGGGTATGCACGATACCGCCTATATCGCCAAAGGCCTTATAAAGCTCAAGATGCGTAGGCGTATCGCTGGAGGGCTTATACCTGCCCTCAACGACCTTGCCCGTTTGCAGGTCAACTACCACCATATCATCAGCGGTCATAGTATCATACTCAACGCCCGAGGGCTTTATGACAACAAGGCCGCTCTCACGGTCTATCTCCGAGGCGTTGCCCCAGGTAAATGTCACCAGCCCGTATTTGGGCAGCATAAGATTAGCCTTTAAAACCTTTTCCTTTAACTGTTCAAGCATTTTCTTCTCTCCTTTCATATACTACTATTATACCTCTTTTTTGCAAGCTTTGCAATATGATTTTCTTAGGGTTTTATATTGATTATTTGAGCCCACCGCCTATAAATTAACTATGCCGACATATATTATTCACATTTTAGTGCGGCAGATGTAGTATAATATTACTTGTGAAAAGAATAATGGGGTTATAGCTCAGTTGGTAGAGCGGTTGCTTCGCATGTAACAGGTCAGGGGTTCGACTCCCCTTAGCTCCACCAAAACCCGCCTCGGCAAAACGCCGGGGCGGGTTTTTTGTGTTATTCACTCAATATCTATCGCTTTCTGTATATGTACTGACCCAGTACAGTTCGGATCTTCACAATGAAAATTATTAGAAACACTTCTTATTTCAGAACTCACATCAAAATAATGCTTTTTACATACCCCACATAAGATTTTTTCACCACGGCGAAGTCTTTCAATTAAATCATTAGCTTTTGGTGTTTCTATCACTGTATCTCGAACCATATACACACTACCCCTCAAAACATCTCATCCACCCTGATACTCACCTCGCCGCCGTAGATACCTACGGGGATAGGCATATCAAAGGTGTATATATTCAGCTCATACTGGGGCGAGAAGATGTAAACCACGACACGCTCGCTGCCGGGGTCAATTATCCAGTATTCACGCACGCCGCTGCGCTTATAAAGGTCGAGCTTGCGGGAGTAGTCGTCGGTTGCATTTGTGGAGACTATCTCGATCACGAAATCGGGTGCGCCGTTGTATTTCTGCTTGTCGAACTTGTCGGGGTCGCAGCCGATGAAGATATCGGGCTGAACGACGTTCTCATCATCTATCAGAACATCTGTAGGTGCGCTGAAAACCTCGCACTTTCCGCCTTTTGAGAGGATAAAGTTGTCAAGCTTAGATGTTATCCTCTTTGATATCCTCTGATGCATAATGTTAGGCGCTGCCTGCATCACTACCTCACCATCGAGCAGCTCGCACAGCTCATTTGTTTCGGGAACGAGGGCTAAGAACTCCTCGGCGGTGTATCTTTTGTTTTCGGTTAATGGCATAAGTAAGACCTCCTTGCTGTTA
Source organism: uncultured Ruminococcus sp. (assembly GCA_902787365.1). Lineage (GTDB taxonomy): Bacteria > Bacillota > Clostridia > Oscillospirales > Ruminococcaceae > NK3A76. The sequence goes on from CADAGC010000035.1 coordinate 90,277, forward strand.
TATTCTCATTTTCTTATATGCATTATACCACAAAGCGAGCAAAAATGCAATAGACACGGCCTGCATAACTATTTTGGGGGCAAAAAAAATGCAGCACTTAAAGCGCTGCGAAGATAAAATAAAAAAACTATGTGTAGAACAAAAGAAAGGAGACAACAAAACGGATGTGATTACAAAATATACCAGCTCATATCAAAGATATAATCAGATCAACGTATCTGATACACTTTGTAAACTAACATCATATATATTATAAGTCATTTTAGACCTTTAGTCAAGAAAAAAGACCGAAATTCTCGTTATTTCGGAAAATTTCGGCAGTTTACACAAACTTATCACATTTAATTAGGGCGTGTTGACACCGGGAGGTTTTAGCGCCCTGATTCTTTGGAAAAAGGGAAAGAAACCGGATAATGCTTAAGCGGCGCTCAAGCCCGATATACAGCGCCCTGCCGCATTATCCGACTCCCTTCCCTCAGGCCAAAGGGGCTACTCGACGGCCAGTACTCTGCTGTCCTTAAAGAACAGGCTGATGCACCAGACAGCTGATACAGCCACAAGCGTATAGATTATCCTGCTTATCACCGCTGCCGACCCGCCGAACAGAAACGCCACAAGGTCAAAGCGGAAAATACCGATAAGTCCCCAGTTGATACCGCCGATGACCAGCAGCGCAAGTGCTATTCTATCAAGCATTCTATCATTCCCTTTCAATGTTTTTTGCCGATGCTTTCGGCGTGATATTATTATGGGCAGCCAAAACGGTATTATGCATTTTTATTTTTGAAAATTTTGTTCACGCAGGTATATTTGCAAAAATGGCCGTCACCTACGCATCGGCAGGCAGCGGCAGGACGTTTGGAGCAAGAAGACGTGGCAGGCATCAGAGGACGAGCTGAAAGCCCGAAAGGAAGCCGAAGCGGCGTCTAAGCCTGTGGTGAATAGTAAGGAGCAGGCGAAGGAGCTGGAGGCAAGGGTGCTTGACAAATCGGGGGAAAGTGGTATAATAGATACAACTCTAAAAATGTCTGCAAGCATTCAGCAGCCGCCTAATTTTAGCAAATATGCTGTTAAAGAAGATCATGAAACAGTCGAAAGGGTTAAAAATACTATTATCGAAAAGCTCGGAATACCTAAATCGGATGTGGATTTAACTGGAATTAAAAATGCAGATGTTCTTGAGCCTTTTGTAAATCAGTTAGTGAGAATACAAAAAGAGACTGAAATGAGCTTCCCTGCAATAGCAGCTACAGAGATCATCGACGGAGACCCTTGTTGTATTGCTGGATTTAAGCCCTTTGAAAACAGACTTTATATATCAAGTAGATTCTTTAATAGTAAAGAGGCGTTGCTTGACACAATGAAAGACTGGGTACAGAAAGGTGTTCTTCCAAAACAAGCAAAGACTATTAGGTATCTTGCAGAACACGAGGCGGCGCATATCAGAATACCAGAAGCAGTATTAAATAATTCTGAGGCTCTTAATATATATAGAGCTTTTAAGAATTCATCATATTTAAATCAAAACAGTATTAGTAGTATCTATGAGTTTTATGCAGATAGTGTTGCGTGTCACAGAATTTCACCAAGTAAATTACCAAAAGAAATGATAAAGGCTATAGATTATTTAGAGAAAGAAGGGGTATCATGATTGGAAAACATACTTGTTTACGATGTAAGAATTATATTGATACAGATACAGCCGAAAATGGTGAATTTGGTTATTGTAGAGCATATCCGAATGGTATTCCTGATACAGTCTATGCTTTTATGCATCATTGGGATACACCAAAAGACTGTAACAACGGTATAGGTTTTGAGCCTAAAGAGAATAGTGACAAACCGTCTGAATAATCAGGCGGTTTTCTTATACCCATTTTAGGGGTGCCGACTCTTACCCCTTACTTCTCCCCTCTTACCTCTAAACCGCAAACCCCCCCGACACCAAACGATGCCGGGGGGAAAACTAACTATTCAATTAGTCATTGTTGTAAAGCTTTGCATATCTGAGGAGGTAATCATACCTGTCAGCAGCGTTCTTAACAGCCTTGTCGAAGAGCTTCTCTGCTCTCTCGGGGTTCTGTCTTGCAAGAGCGTTGTAACGAACCTCGCCCATGATGAACTCCTTATAATCAGCTGTAGGAGCCTTGGAGTCGAGGATGAACGGATTCTTGCCCTCTTCCTTGAGACGAGGATCGAATCTGTACAGATGCCAGTAACCAGCCTGAACTGCCTTCTTCTCCTCGGTCTGAGCGATCTTCATGCCGCCCTTGATACCGTGGTTGATACAAGGAGCATAACCGATGATGATGGAAGGACCGTGATAGCTCTCAGCCTCGTGGATAGCCTTCAGGCACTGGTTCATGTCAGCACCCATAGCAACGTGTGCAACATAAACGTAACCGTAAGACATAGCTATACCTGCCAGATCCTTCTTCTTAACTTCCTTACCTGCTGCTGCGAACTGTGCGATAGCACCTGTCTGAGTAGCCTTTGAGGACTGTCCGCCTGTGTTGGAGTAAACCTCTGTATCGAATACGAAGATGTTTACGTCTTCACCTGAAGCGATTACGTGGTCGAGACCGCCGAAACCGATATCGTAAGCCCAGCCGTCACCGCCGAAGATCCACTGGGACTTCTTTCTGAGGTGATCCTTCTGAGCGAGGATCTCCTTAGCTTCGTCACAGCCGCAAGCTTCGAGAGCTGCTACCAGCTTTTC
>CADAGC010000036.1 GCA_902787365.1 uncultured Ruminococcus sp.
TGTGTCTGTAATTTCTTGCCATAACAAAACCTCCTATGGTTTATATTATACCATAGGAGGTCTTTTTTGTCACTGTACGTTTTTAATGGTTCGGTTCAGTTGGCTGCGGGGGGTGGGTTATTTGGCTATGATGGCGTATTTAATAGTCAAACGCCTTGCCTACTCTTAAATATCCGTCATTGGCTTTGTCGTGTATACCGAGCTGTGTTATGCCCTCCCATTCAGCGTCCTTGTATATCAGCACCACCTGCACGCAGATGTCATATTCGTGACCGTTTGAGGTCTTGACAGCTTTGATATATGGGTTGCCGTTCAGACGCTCAACAACGCCGTCTCTTGTGCTTTCGCCAGTTTCGGGGTCTGATATCCTATCATAGGACTCCACCTCGCCGTCAAAGAATTCATACATTTTCTCTATCTCTTCATCAAGGTTGCCGCTGTTTGTGGTTTTTTGGCAGAACATAGCCTTAAGTGCCTGCGTGTCGTGTTTCTTTATCGCTTCAAAGGCGTCTTCGGCGGCCTTGATACACAGCTTGTTCTGATTTTTGATCTTGTATTCGTCGGTATCACTTGATAATGAGGAAAGACCGACGGTTTCCTTTATCTTATCCACCACCCCACAGCCTGCACACAGGCTCATAGCGGCGCATATTGCTACTGCGAGAAGTTTTTTGGCAAGTGTCATGAGTGTTTCCTCCTTATGTGTTTTATAAAACTATCGCCCCATAGCCTAAGCTACAGGGCGATGTTGGTCGGGGCGACAGGACTTGAACCTGCGGCATCTTGGTCCCAAACCAAGCACTCTACCAAGCTGAGTTACGCCCCGTTTTATTTGCAACTACATTATTATACAATAATTCTGCGCCTTTGTCAAGCGCCGAAGTGCCGAAACCCTGCACGGAGAGTCGGGGGATTTGTGCGTAACATCAAAATATAGTCGCCATTTTGTCGAGTAAATACTATATATGCCGTATTTTTGAAAAAAATCGTCAAAAAAGGTTGATTTTTGGATTTAGTTGTGATAGAATATAAATATATACAAAAGAAAGCTTAAACGTTTGAGAAAGGATGGATATATAAATGGAGACAAAAATATGCCCGCATTGCGGAAAAGAGATACAAAAAGAGGCTATCCTGTGCAAATTCTGCCACTCTTTACTGGTAGAGCAGAGCGAAGATGAGGGCGATGCTCCCGCAAACGGCGATACTATAATCTTCAAAAAGGCTGAGCCGTCAAGAAATGACAGCTATGAGCCTGATGAATATGATGACATCGAAGAGCCCGACGAGGAAGAGCTTGAAAGACAGAGAGAAAAAGCAAGACGAGTAGCAGCCGCACGCCGCCGTGCCGAGGAGGAGGACGACGAGTACGACTACGATGACGAGGACGACGATGAAGAAGACGATGACGATAAGAAGCGCCTTTATATAATGGTACTTGTTATCGCAGTAGGTATAATAGTTGTGGCTATCGTATGCCTTGCAGTTGCTACCAAGCTTTTCGGCGGCAACAGCGATTCCGACAAGATAACCGTCAAGAACACAACTCTTGCCCCCGCAGTTTCCAAGGACGAGTCTGCTGATTCTGCTAACACAGATGATGATGACGACGATGAGCCTGACGTAACAAAGGCTACAGAAGAGGACGGCACACCTGCCACCACAACTACAACAGGCGTTTCCAAGCCCGAGGATGAAACAACTACCACAACAACGGACGAAAACGGCGAGACAGAAAGCACAACTACCACAACGACTGCCGAGAATGATGAGACTACCACGACAACAACAACTGACGAGAACGGCAACACCGAGTCCACCACCACAACAACACAGGCGCTCTCTGCTGATGAGGCTCAGGTCAAGGACGCTATCTCTGGCAGCGTTGACGGTGAGATAACAGGCATGGAGATGTGGAGCGAGAACGACACATATGCATGGTACAACGTATACACAGCCGAGCACGGCTACAGCGTAGCTTACAACAAGCAGACAGGCGAGACGACTATTGACCAGCACTGGTAATTAGCCCCTGCCGCACGGCGAAAACACAGCAAATACAGAGGTATTGCCTTTTCGGGCGATACCTCTTTTATTTTCCCTGCGCTTATTGACAGGGGGAGGGTTTTGTAATATAATGTAATGGAAGATACTATATAAGATAAATCGGGAGTTATGGGGGAACCCCTCCGGCAATGCCACTCGCAGAGTGGCATTGCCGCCAAAGGCGGCGGTGACGGAGGGGCTGCACCATTTTTCGTCACAATGCGTCATTTACAGGAGGACGGGTATGAGAAAAAGACTAATTGCGGCGGCAGCGGCGCTGCTGTTGTGCGGGTGCGGGAGTAATGTTCCCGACCACGAGCTATCGGCCAAGGAGACTACAACGGCGCAGACTGCGCCCTCTGACAGCAAGCCCCGGAAGTCAGGCGATGACAGCAAGCCTGCGGTGACTACAGCCCCGACCGAAACTACCACCACAACTACTACCACAACCGCCCCGCCCGAGGACGCAGGCATGGTGATGACTACCACCGCAGCCCCAAAAAAGCAGAATTATGATTATGTAAACGGCTGTATCCTCGCCTATTCGGGAACGCCGCAGATGCGGGCTATGGAGCAGTATTTCTACAGCACCGACACGGGGGCGTATCTTGCAAAGAGCGTTGATAACTTCGCCAAAAAAGCAGGCAGCGGCGTGAATGTGTATCTTATGGTGATACCCACGGCGACAGAGCTTTACTGCCCCGAAGAGCTTGCCAATGACAGCCTTGACCAGACGGTGTGTACGCAGGAGATATACTCAAAACTCAAAAACAGCAAGGGCGTGCTGGTAAACGGCATACTCAAAAAGCATAAGGCCGAGTATCTCTATTCACGCACCGATTTCCATTGGCAGCCGCTGGCGGCGTACTACGCTGCAAAGGTGTTTGCTGAGGAAGCAGGGGTGGATTTCCCGCTTCTGAACACATACGAAGCGGTGGAAAGGCACGGCTTTCTGGGCGGGTTTTACTATGTGTCGAATATAACCTCGCTCTCGCAGTACCCCGATGACTTCACCTACTATAAGCCTGCAAATGTTGATAAGCTAAAGGTCAAGTACTATGACCGAGCATTCACAAGCGGCGTCGAGAGCAGGCTTTTCTTTGAGGATAACGGGGTGGACGCAAGCTATACAGTAGTTCTCGGCACAGACGATACCATAGCTGAGATAAAAACAGGCGTCAAGAACGACAGAGTGCTGGTGCTTTCCAAAGACAGCTACGGCAACGCACTCACGCCGTTCCTTACACAGTCGTTCTCGAAGATATATGTCATCGACCACAGATTCTTTGAGACGAATACTATTGACTTTATTAAAAAGGTAGGGGCGACCGATGTGCTTTTTGCATATAACGCCTCATCGGCAGGCAACCCCGACAGGATAGCGCTGATAGAACAGCTTATGAACAGATAAGGAGGAAATGATATGTCTATGACCAAGAACGATCTGGAGAGATTCAAGGGCAAAAAGGTAACATTCGAGCGGGTAAGCTCGTTTCCCGATATCAAGATACAGTTTGTTGACAGCTTCTCCGATTATGAGATAAAGGTGGCAGACAGTAACTCTTTCTCTGTCGGGAAGATAAAGTATCAGGAGGTAACGTCATTCCCCGATGTGAAGCTTAAAAAGGTCACAGCATTCGGGGATATGGAGATTTACTTTGAGTGAGATTTGTGGGGGAACACAATCACAAGAAGGTTTTCGGAGGGGCCCTTTTCCTCAAAAAGGGCTTGCGGGGTTTGGGGCTGGCCCCAAATCGCCGAAGGCGCTAAGGGCGGCGAGCTAAGTAAACTAAACCACAAAGCGCCTTGATATTAACAGCCACAGAGGAACGAATAATGTTCGCCGCCCTTTTACCGCAAATGTCGAGGCGCTTTAGCGCCGAGACCGTTTTGCGGCGCCGCCGTCAGGCGGCAAGAGCCGGGCGCAGGCGAGGCAATACCTGCGAAGCAGGCGGAGGGGAACGCCGTTCGGGTGTGTGCTCACGCAAAAGATTTACAAAAAGTTCACAAAAACGCTTGACAAACCTATATGCCTTGTAGTATAATAGATATACCTCTTATTGAGGTCTATTTTTTTGCGCCGTTTTTTTCGGCGTGAGGGTAAGCCTCAAATCCTGCGGAAGGGTTCTGTGGGAGTGCGGGTAGATGATCGCACCTGCATTATGAGGGAGGCAGACTGTGTGCCCTTTTCGTTCTAAGGGCAGGCAAATTTCGTCAGGAGGTGCCGAAAATGAGAGTTAAGATCACACTCGCCTGCACAGAGTGCAAGCAGAGAAACTACAACACAAAGAAGAACAAGAAGAACGACCCCGACAGGCTCGAGATGAACAAGTACTGCAAATTCTGTAAGAAGCATACTCTTCACAAAGAGACTAAGTAATTGCGGGAGGGCTTAGAAATGGCTAAGGACACTAACGCAAAAAAGGGCAAAGAGGTAGCGGCCAAGAAAAAGGGCGGTATCTCCAAGTTTTTCAGAGATCTCAGATCCGAACTTAAAAAGGTAGTATGGCCTTCAAGAAAGCAGGTAGTCAACAATACGGGCGTTGTTCTCGTAACAATGGCTTCCCTGGGTCTTTTCCTTGCAGGCGTTGATCTGGGATTCGGCAAGCTGCTCGAGCTTATACTGCATATAGGCAGCTAAGGCTTTATGAAAGCGGCTTGGAAAACGGGTTTTTAATGACATTTTGATGAGGAGGCAGACTTTATGTCACAGGCTAAATGGTATGTTGTTCACACCTATTCGGGTTATGAGAATAAGGTAGCTGAGAATATTGAAAAGGTCGTTGAGAACCGTAAGCTGCATGAGCTTATCGAGGAGGTAAGGATACCTACCGAGATGGTTTCCGAAATAGGTAAGGACGGAAAGACAGTTCAGGCAGAGAGAAAGCTTTTTCCCAGCTATGTGCTCGTGAAAATGGTTATGACAGATGAAACATGGTATATCGTAAGAAATACCAGAGGTGTTACAGGCTTCGTAGGCCCCGGGTCAAAGCCCGTTCCGCTCACCGAAAAGGAAGTAGCGGCGTTAGGCGTTGACAGAGGCAGCAAGGCTGTTGAGGTCACATTCAAGGTCGGCGACAGCGTAAATGTTATCGGCGGCTCTTTCGACGGCTTCGTGGGCAGAGTTACTGCTATCGACACAGAGGCTCAGACCGCTGAGGTAGTAGTTTCGATGTTCGGCAGAGAGACACCCGTTTCACTTCCCCTTTCACAGATAAAGGCAGAGGAGTAAGGCTTAAAAGAACATAGGCAATGAGGAAAGTTAAGATTAGCTTTCCGTAAAGTGGGAGAGTTGTATTTACCACACAGCTCGCCTTACCACAATTTATGGAGGTGCGTAAAATGGCACAGAAGGTAGTAGGCTATATAAAGCTTCAGATTCCCGCAGGAAAGGCAACACCTGCTCCGCCGGTAGGTCCTGCACTCGGACAGCACGGCGTTAACATCATGGCATTCACAAAGGATTTCAACGAGAGAACAAAGAACGATATCGGTCTTATCATCCCTGTTGTTATCACAGTTTATGCTGACAGATCATTCACATTTATAACAAAGACTCCGCCTGCAGCAGTCCTTATAAAGAAAGCCTGCAAGATAGAGAGCGGTTCGGGCGTTCCGAACAAGACAAAGGTAGCTACGATCACAAAGGATCAGGTAAAGGCTATCGCAGAGCAGAAGATGCCCGACCTCAATGCAGCAAGCATCGAGACAGCTATGAGCATGATCGCAGGTACCTGCAGATCTATGGGCGTTGTAGTAGAGGACTAACAGACAACTTCGTTTTTTAACGGAGCGTGGGAGGAAATTTCCGCTATCACCACTTAAAGGAGGATTTTTTAATGAAACACGGCAAGAAGTATGTCGATTCCGCTAAGCAGATCGACAAGGCTAAGTTATATGATGCCCCCGAAGCACTTGATCTTGCAGCTAAGGGTGCAAAGGCAAAATTTGATGAGACAATAGAGGCTCATATCCGTCTGGGCGTTGACTCACGTCACGCTGACCAGCAGGTAAGAGGCGCTGTTGTTCTTCCTAACGGTACAGGTAAGAGCATCAAGGTGCTCGTATTCTGCAAGGAAGACAAGTACGAGGCTGCTCAGGCAGCTGGCGCTGAGTATGTTGGCGGTATGGATCTCGTTGAGAAGATCCAGAAGGAAAACTGGATGGATTTCGACGTTGTTATCGCTTCCCCTGACATGATGGGCGTTGTAGGTCGTCTCGGTAAGGTGCTTGGTCCCCGTGGCCTTATGCCTAACCCGAAGGCTGGTACTGTTACTCCCGATGTTGCAAAGGCTGTAACAGATGCTAAGGCCGGTAAGATCGAGTACAGACTCGACAAGACAAACATCATCCACTGCCCGATAGGTAAGGCTTCCTTCGGCGCTGCTAAGCTTGAGGAGAACTTCAACACTCTCGTTGAGGCTATCGTTAAGGCTAAGCCTGCCGCTGCTAAGGGTCAGTACCTCAAGAGCATAGTAGTTGCTTCTACTATGGGCGTTGGTATCAAGGTAAATACTGCTAAGTACGGCGTATAATTCTGATAATAAAAGCTGTCGCAGGCTGCGGCAGCTTTTTTGTATATGTGAGGGGTCAGTATGACAAAAGACAGCTATATTGAATGGTGTAAAACTATAGTCGGCGCATCACAGGATAAGCCCTTTAAGAACGACTATGATTCGGTGGCGCTGCGGCATACAGACAGCCGAAAATGGTTTGGCCTTGTAATGAACATAAAGGGCAGATGGGCTGTGAACCTTAAAACAGAGCCTATGCAGGGCGACCTGTGCAAGGCCTCGTTCGAGGGCATAACCCCCGCATACCATATGAACAAGCGCCACTGGATAACCGTTTATTTTGAAAGCGATGTGCCCGATGATATGCTCTGCGGGCTGACGCTTGAAAGCTTTGCGCTTACAAAGTAGGTGGGCGTTATTTGTTCAGTTTGCGTATTGAAAAATAGAATAAACTATGGTATAATCAGTTAAGCAAATGTTTATTTTTTATGCATAAGTTTTGCGAAAAATGCTGTCAAAACCGCAAAGGCGAATATACTTTTCGAGTATAAATATGGACAGTTAACGGTGACATTTTGAATGATGAAATTGTTGAAAAGTCTGTTGAAAGTGTTAAAAACTAACCTCTAAAACACCGATTTATCACAGAAAACGGCCTGAGTTTTCAACAACGGTACTAAAAAACGGCTTTTGGTGTACCGTTTTGTAACCTTTATTACAAACTTGACTATTCGCAAAATTTGCGTTTTAAGGGTAAATTTTCAGACAATTAGCATATTTGGTAGTGTCTGTTTAACTAAATTGGAGGCGATGATTTTGAGTTTTAAGACCAAAGCTGCGGCTGCTCTTGCGGCTGCTGTGATGTGTGTGTCGGCGGGTGCTGTGGGGGCTTCGTTTGTCGGGGCTGACATAGCGGCAAAGGCTTCACAGAGCACACAGGAGACAAGGAGCATAGCCGACGTTCAGAATGACTGGATAGGCAACATCTCCTATACGGGGCAGGCGATAGAGCCGACGCTCACGCTGCACGATTACAGCAGGGGCTATGTGCTCGTTAAGGGCACCGACTACACCGTGACCTTTGAAAACAACACAAACGCAGGCAAGGCAAAGGCCAACATCACGGGCAAGGGGCTTTATCAGGGCAGCAAGACCATAGAGTTCGACATAGCCAAAAGGCCTTTATATCAGGAGACGACTGTGACCTTTGACAAGACCGAATACGGCTACACAGGCGGCGAGATTAAGCCTGCGGTAAAGGTTGTTTCGGGCGGCAGAACGCTTATCAGCGGCACAGATTATACCGTAAGCTATCAGGATAACGTCAACATAGGTACAGGCCGTGTGAATGTCAAGGGCATGGGCAATTATGAGGGCGAAGCGCAGGCTACATTCTCTATCACGCAGGGCAGCATAGGGGCTGACAGCATAGCGCTTTCGGCAAACAGCTATCCCTTTACGGGCGGTGCTGTGACACCTGCACCCACAGTCAAGGTGGGCGGCAAAATGCTTGTAAAGGACACAGACTACACGGTATCATACAAGAACAACACCAAGGCAGGCACGGCGACTGTGACCGTAACGGGCAAGGGCGCTTACAAGGGCAGCGCTTCTAAGAGCTTTACAATAACCAAGAAGAGCATAGCTTCACTTAAGCCTGCGGCAGCTGCTGCAAAATATGCCTACACGGGCAAGGCTATCACCCCCGACGTGGTGATAAAAAACGGCAGCACGACCCTTAAAAATGGCACAGACTACACCCTGACCTACAAGGCAAACAAGGCCATAGGCACAGCGACTATAACAGTCAAGGGCAAGGGCAACTATTCGGGCAGCAATAAATGCACGTTCCAGATAGTTCCCAAGAAAGTAACAGGCGTAAAGGTGTCTGCAACATCTACCACCGCAGGCAAACTCAGCTGGACAAAGACAGGCAACGCCAGCGGCTACAGGATATATCTCTACAACAGCAAGACCAAGAAATATGAAAAGCTGAAGACCATATCCTCAAACGCCACGGTAAGCTACAAGCTCACAGGCTTAAAGGCAGGCGGCAGCTACAAATACAAGGTAAGAGCCTATAAGAAAGTAAACGGCAAGACCTACTGGGGCACGCCGAGTGCGGCTGTTACATTAAAGCTTGCGGCAAAGGGCACACCCGTTGCACAGCACGGCAGGCTCAAAGTCAGCGGCGCCAACATCGTTGACTCCAAGGGCAAGAAATTCCAGATGATAGGTATGTCAACTCACGGGCTTATGTGGGAGGATTTCTCGAACATCACCTCAAAGGCATCGCTTAAGGTGCTAAGAGATGACTGGGGCGTCAACACCATAAGGCTTGCTATGTATACCGAGGAGTACGGCGGCTACACTACAGGCTCGGGTTTCAAGTCACAGGCCAAGCAGAAGGTCATTGACGGTGTAAAGAACGCCACAGACCTTGGAATGTACGTTATAATCGACTGGCACATCTTAAAGGACGGCAACCCCCAGACCCACCAGAGCGAGGCGGTAGCGTTCTTTACAGAAATGGCAAAGAAATACAAGGGGCAGAACAACGTGATCTACGAGATATGCAACGAGCCTAACGGCGGCGTAACGTGGTCACGCAACATCAAGCCCTACTGCCAGGCGGTAGTAAATGCTATCAGAAAGTATGACAAGAATGCCATAATCGTATGCGGCACAGGCACATGGAGCCAGGACATAGACCAGGTGCTCGGCAACAGGATAAATGACAAGAATACCGTCTACACCCTGCACTTCTACGCAAACACCCACACAGACTGGCTGAGAAACAGAGTGACAAGCTGTTACTCGAAGGGGCTGCCGATACTGGTAACAGAGTTCGGCACCTGCGACGCATCGGGCAACGGCGGCTTCAACGCTTCACAGACCAAGACATGGCTTAGTCTGCTTGACAAGTACATGATAGGCTACTGCAACTGGAGCGCCTGCGGCAAGGCAGAAACGGCCTCGGCGTTCAAGAGCGGCACAAACCTCTCTTCGATAAAGAAGGGCACATCACAGCTCACCGAAAGCGGCAAGCTGATACGCTCGCTTTACAAGAAGAGGACGGGGAAGTAGATCCCTGAGGATAGGTTATAAGAAATAAGAGGTATCGCCTTCGGGCGGTACCTCTTTGGGTTATACGTGTATTTAAAAAAAACCACCTTGTTATGGGCTGTTTGAGTCTATTACTTTTTGGGAAAATACGCTATTGTTGATATAAGCATTTATAATATCCGTTGTTTTTGGTGCAACAAAGGTTACAAAAATCCGCCGCAAAGCCCCTAAAGTCGGGCGAAAGAGATTTTCTGCAAAAAAATCTCAAAAAATTTTGAAAAAACCCTTGACAAGCTGGCTTTGATGTGGTATAATATTATCTGTTGAGCGGCAGTGCTGGAATAGGCAGACAGGCACGTTTGAGGGGCGTGTGTCTTTGACGTATGGGTTCAAGTCCCATTTGCCGCACCAGTAAAGAAAGCTCTGAAATGGCGTAAATACGCTGTTTCGGAGTTTTTTATTTTGCCCGAAATCGGGTTTTGTGCGTTGTTTGTGCGTTATGCCCCAAATTTTTTGAATAGAAAAAACAAGAAAAAGGGCGGCGGGCGTTAATGCCTGCTACCCTTTTTAGGTCTATGCTTTTTTACATATCGGCTCATTGAGAACGGCAGCCACCGCCCCGAGAGCCTGCGCTTCACGTTCACGGAAAGCGGCGGCATATATGTCGAGCGTAGTGCTTGCCTGCGAGTGACCGAGAACGCTTTGCACCGTTTTAACGTCCACGCCCTGCGAGATCAGCAGCGAGGCATTCAAGTGCCGGAATGAATGTAAATTCACTTTGGGCAGCCCGTGCGCCTTGCATAGCTTTTCAAGCCAAACAAAGGGCGTTGCCCCGTGCATGGGCTTTCCGTTCCACGCCGTAAAGAGGCGGCTTGTTTCGTGCCATTGATCGCCAATCTTTAAACGCTGTGAGTTTTGTTCGTTCTGTAATTGCCTTAACGTGAACATTACATTAGGCGGCAGCTTAAGAGAGCGCACCGAGTGCTTGCTTTTGGGCGTTGTATCATAATAGCCCGCCGTTGTTGAATAGTGGGCAGTTCTCACAATATGCACTATATCGGTGTTAAAATCAATGTCGCCCCATTCAAGCCCGAGTATTTCGCCCCGCCTAAAGCCGCCAAATATAGCGAGCTGAAAGAATGCTCTGTATTTTAGCGGTATTTCGTCACCGTCCAATATATTGAGAAATTGCTTTGCTTGTTCTATCGTGAACATTGTGTGTTCTTTCTCGGGTACTTTGGGCAGCAGGGCGTTTTTACACGGGTTTTCTTTTATAACTCTTGTATGCACCGCATAATCAAACACCGAGCTGACAAACGAAACATAGTTCTTTATTGTCTTTGGGGTTAGTTTCTGATCTGTAACCGCATTTTCAAACAGCTTGCTGCAAGGCGTACCAAGTGCAGCCGCTACCTTTTCAGCATTTGCCCATATTACCTTGTTACCGTCTATTATAGACTTAACAACATGATATGTAACGCCTGCTTTCTTTGCAAAGCCTTTTCTTGTATAGCCCTTATCTTTCAGCAGGCTTTCAAAATCGCCGTTGTAAGTCGCTGTAGGTCTGTTTATAGCGTTCTGATTAGTTAACCAGGAAATAAAGCCGTCTATTTCTCGGGGCGTTATCTTATCAAGCCTTAAATGCCCGAGCTTTTCATATACTCGGGGTGTGTATGCCCTGCACCGCTCTATTCCCGAGAGCTTAAGAGTGCGTGCAGCGTATTGTTCAAACCACGTTTCACAAAAAGTTTCAAACTTTACGGCGGCGACAATTTGCCCGCTTTGGCATTGTTTCTCAAACTCATAAGCGGCAGCCTGCAAAGCCTTTTCAAGCTGCTTTGGGGTCATGTTCGGTTTAGGCGGTTTCCAGGTCATTGACTGAGTTATCTGTTTTTTACCGTCTGCGGAATATCCGCACGAAACACGAATTGTATAACTGTTTTTGCGTTTGGTGATCTGAGCCATGTTCTCACGTCCTTTTCATCACTTGACACCAAGAGCGAGGGCGTGCTATACTTATATTGCATAGTTAGTATAGCGGGCTTTGCCTTTGGTGAGGTCTGCTTATTCCCCGTCTGAATGTTCGTCATTTGGGCGGGGTTCTTTTTCTATTTGTTTTCTTAGCTCTATGAGCCGGTTTTGAATTGTGGGTAAATATGAATTTCGTATTATATCAATTGAATGCAGCGTGACCCTGTCGTTTTGGTCTTTAAATAAAATATAGTCGTCTGTATCAGCTTCAAAAGCTTTTTCTATATAATCACTTTGCCCTATTCGTGGTACGCTGTATTCTGCTATCAAAAATTTCCATAATAATGACAAAATGCCCGCTTTGCCGTATTCTGTTAAGCCGTCCAAATCGCCGTCATTTATCATAATATCAAGTATGCGGATATAGTCGGGAAAAATAATCTTTTCACTTGTTAGAAAATTGTGCAGCCGTGTTATTGCCTTTTCGCTTAACCCCGTGTAATCTGAAACATTGCATATAAACTCTTTTTCGCTCTTTGGCTCTTTGTCAACGCCCAAAAGGTAATCAAGCGATACCCCGTAATATTTTGCTATGTCGGCGGCTCTGTCTATATCGGGCAGCCGTTCCCCGTTTTCGTATCGTGTTAGGGTTAAGGGGGCAATTCCAATTTCTGCGGCGATAGAATTTACAGAACGCTCACCCCGTAACGCTTTCAATCGCTTTTTAAAGATATCTCTTGTATTATCCATTTGGTAACATCTCTTTTCTAATTATACCGAATATAAATTATTGGCGTTTACTCTTGTATTATCCCGTTTGGTATGTTATACTATAACTACCACCAAACAGATTATAACACACTTGTTGTGATTTGTCAACCACTACCACACAAAAAATAAAGGGGGTGAATATATGCAGAAAGCGAACACCGAGCTGAGGGCTGAGCTGAGAGCTGCAAAAATACCATACTGGGCAATAGCTGAGCGGTTAGGCGTACACGAAAATACAATTATACGCCGTATGCGCACCGAGCTTTCAGAAAACGACCGCAAAGCGTTCAAAAAGGCTATTGCTGAGATCAAGGCAGAATAAAAAAAGCCGCCTGAATGCACCACACATTCAAACGGCTAAAGCAGGCTTAAAAGCCCGCTGCAAGAACACGACACGTAATTATCAATGCTCTTGCTGCTATTATACCACAAAAGCGGCGGGAGTGCAAGCCCCCAAAAGGGCAGAAAGGCGAAAAATGGATAAAACAACATACACCCCGCCAAGAATGCGCACGATCAGACAGACGGCAGCCGAAACAGGCGTGCCCGAATACTTTGTGCGCCGTTTGGTGAAAGAGGGAAAGATCATACACGTTTATGCAGGCAGCAAAGCACTTGTAAACCTTGACCGTTTTATAGAGTTTCTGAACGGGGGCGGTGCTGCGTGAACGCTTTGGATATTATAACAGCGGCTATCGGCAGCGGCGAGGCGTGCGCCAAAAGCTCAAAAGAGCTGCAAGCTCTGACGGGGCTATCTGAAAGAGATCTGCGAAAGAGCATAGAGGCATTAAGGCGGCAGGGCTGTGTTATTCTGTCAAGCACACAAGGTTATTATTACCCCGAAACGCTTTCAGAGATACGGCAGCACATACAGAAAGAAAGCAGGCGGGCAAGAAGTATTGAAATAACGCTGATATCTGCAAAGGAATTAGAAAAGGCTCTTGCAAGCAAGCAAAAAGGGCGGTGAACAAATGAAAGAAGAAAAGGGAAATGACGAAATAGAATACAAGTATTTTTATTTCAATCTTGAGTATGGAGAACATTTCAAGTGCTTGAGTGATGATGAGGCGGGGCGGGTTATAAAGCATATATGTGCATACGCTAACGGGGAGAGCCTGCCCGAGCTTGAAACGCCCGCTGAAAAAATCGTTGCAAATGTTATAACGCAGGGTATTGACCGAGCATTTAAAAAATATCGGGCGAAAGTCACAAACGGCAGAAAGGGCGGCGCACCAAAAGGAAATAAGAACGCCGCAAAGCAAAAGCCCGCTGAGGAAAGCGGCGTTACTTTTTGGAATTTACCGTTTGATGATATAGCTTTTGAGGCAACATGGAAACTTGACGACATTCTTCATGAAATAAATAAATATAACATTGACGGCGGGTATTTTAACAGCAAACAGCTTGCAGATGTTGTCGCTTCATACGCTTTGGGAGAGTGTGACGGTGTTGACGAATTTGCTATTTGTGACACGGTTACAAATGAATATTACAAAAATATAAAAGAAATGTCGCTTGCCATGAGCGCACCGAGCTTTTGCAAAAAGCTGAAAGAGGCGGCTTTTGCTTTTTATGAGGGGAGCGACTTTGAAAGCAGATTTGCAGATATTAAAGAAAGAGCTATCAAAGCACTTGAATTGCCACCCGAGCAGCTAAAAAAATATATTAAGGCTTGCAGCTATATTGAGGATAGCAGTATATATTTAGATGAGGATATGCTTGAAACCTTTACGGAAAGTGAGTTTGAAAGGCTGAAAGACTATGCAGAAAACAACCTAAATTCAACCTAAAAACAACCGAAAAACAACATATAAATTAAGTTAATTATAAATTAAATCAAATCTAAGTAAACTTAGAAATCAATACTAAGTTTAACTTAGATGATTTAGAGTTGTTTATTGCTTGCTTTTTGTGCTTGCTTGCTGTACGCAAGCACAAAGCAGCAAAAACAACTTGCAGCGAGCACAAACAGTTTGCTGACATCGCCACACGCACGCACGGGCAGAAAGGTTTTCGGACATCGCTACACGGGCGGGCGAAAGCTATATGTTGACATCGCTACGCACACGGGCGAGAGCTGAGAGCTGCAAGCTGTTGAAAAAAGTTGAGAGCAAAACACACTTTGCTGTATATCGATTAAGGACATTCCCGCCAATAGGGGGGAGTGACCACCTTTGTGAAACGTTCTGACCTTTACCGCGTCACTGTGCAAATATCTCGCTGAAATTGTGAACGGATAACCCGATATTATGCAGAGAGGGGCTAAACAATGACGAATGAACAGCTTGCTGCACTTATCAAGCACGGGGGAGCTGATGAGCTGACCCCTATACTTTGGGGGCGGGTAAGAAAGCTTATATATATGCTTTGTGATAAGTATTATGCAGCATATTCAAACCGCTTTGCCGCCTGCGGCGTTGAGCGTGACGATCTGAAACAGGAAAGCTATTTTGCATTTCTTAAGGCAATAAGCAGCTTTAACGAAAGCAGCGGGCTTTTGTTTACGTCTTATCTTGAATACCCCGTAAAGAATGCGGGGGCTGAGTTACTGGGCATTAGAAACGCTATGCGCTGCAACAGAAAGCCTCTTGATAACTGCAAGAGCTTAAACGAGAGCTTGCCAAGCTCTGACGGTGACGAGCTGTGTTATTTGGACACCGTAACAGACGAAACGGCAGAGCAGGCTTTTGAAAGAGCTTTGAAACGGGTGTCTGATGAGGAAACAAGAGCCGCATTAAACAAGGCATTGAACAAGCTCTCCGAGCGGGAACGGGGCGTTGTGGTAAAAGAATACTTTGACGGGCTTGTTTTGCGGGAGATAGCAGCAAGCTACGGGCTGAGCATTGAAAGGGTAAGGCAAATCAAGCTCAAAGCGTTAAAGCGGCTGAGGGTTGACCCCGAGCTAAAGCTATACAGAAAGGGGCAATGCCTTGAAAGGTGTCTGCACTACGGCAGCCGAAAATATACAAGCGCATACTTTGCCGCCCAAGAGAAAATAAAGAATATACTTAAATACGGCGACTATTTCAGCCCCGAGCAGCGGCAGCGCATAATTCAGAGCTGCACCGAGAGTATGCCAACATAGCAAAAGAGCAGGCATTTCAAGCCTGCTTTTCTGCGTTAATATCCTTTTCCAGTAGTTCAACGATCAAGCCTGTTAAACTCTTGCCCTTGCTTCTGCGTGGGCTTTGTATCGGTCTTTGTCGCCCTTGCAGCAGTCTAGTGCATAAGCCTGCTAAGCAGACACTCTTTTGATGTAAAATGTGTCTTTTGGTGTGCTAAAACTGTTACTTTACACTCGGGAGATAGTCACTTTTTGAGCAAGAAAAAGCACTTTTTTATACAAAAAGCTGTTACTTTACACTCGGGAATAGTCAATAAAACTCAATTTTTACCCGGGGGAAATATAGCTCACCCGAAAAGGCGAAACGTTCACAGAGGG
The DNA here is from genome assembly GCA_902787365.1 of uncultured Ruminococcus sp. Lineage (GTDB taxonomy): Bacteria > Bacillota > Clostridia > Oscillospirales > Ruminococcaceae > NK3A76. The sequence continues at coordinate 15,811 of CADAGC010000036.1, forward strand.
CACTAGCAAGCCCGTAGAGCCGTTTTAATTTTGGTAGGGTAATTGACACCCCGCCCCTGCAATTTAGCACAGCGTGTAAATCTATGGGCTAATTTGCGATTTTACAGCCACAGAACACCCGACAGATAAAAAAGCGGGCTTTCCTTTAGAGGTGAAAGCTCATATAAAACAGTAAGGCGATCTACCCGAGAGGGCAGACCGCCTTTTTTGTGTCTATTCGGGGCTTGTTTCCTCGCTCTCCTCGTATTCGAGCAAGTCGCCCGGCTGACAGTTAAAGTATTTGCAGAGCTTATCCAGGGAACGGGTGTCTATATGCCCGCCCTCGAGGATTTTCTTATAAGTCGCAGTACCTATAATGCTCTCGTGCTTGATCTTATAGGTGTTAAAGCCTGCTGCCTGCATTTTCTTAATGAGTTTATCGTACTTTATAGCCATTTTCAGCACCTCCTATCTCTAGTATAAGTATATCACTATAATATCACTAATACAAGTGACAAAATACACAAATAATATCACTAAAGTTTGTGACATTTACATATTGATTATCACTAGAATTAGTGATATAATAGTATTAAAGAAAGAACAAGAAACAACAACCACAAAACCGCAGCAAAGGAGGAAAACACCATGAAAAAGAACACAATGAGAACAAGGTTAATGACAATCGCAAACAAGCTCGTAGGCAAGGGCTACAACCGCAGCAAGGCAATGCTTAAGGCGTGGGCACTCGTTAAGGCTGAAAGGCTTTCTGTAAGGGTAGCAGGCGTTACCTTCAACCGCAGACAGGAAACCCTCGCAGCTCTGGACGGCAAGCCCGCAGTCGTAAAGCTCGTACATGAGAGCGAGAACGCACACGACCGCAACGCCGTTTCGGTGTGGGTATTCGCAGAGGGCACAAGGGGCTATTACAGAATAGGCTATCTGCCTAAGCTCGTAGCCGCTCTTATAGCCCCGCTGCTCGACAAGGGCGAGGACTTAAAGCCTAAGAATATGATAGTAACCGGCAGCCGCGCAGAGGGCTACAGCTTAGGCGCAAGGATAGGCTTAACGGTATAAGACATCAATAAACAGGGGGCTGCTCCCATAACGGGAAAAGCCCCGGGAAACCAAACGGAAAGGACGGAAAAACAGTATGATAGGAAAAAGAGATGAAAGCCAAATGATAACAGCAAAAGAGGCGGTAACAATATCACTTAAGGCGGGAACGGTCACCAGTATGAACAGAGCACTTGATATCATGGACACGCTGAGAGCCACCGCCCCCAAATTCAGAGCGTGGACAGCGTGCGGCGATAAGTGGAGTTTTTATGTTGCACTTGCTGCTATATATGAGGCGGGCAGAATACAAGGTATCAGAGAGGAACGAGCCAAGAACAGAAAGCACAAACGGCAGGCGGGATAAAAACCGCCTGTTATTTGCTTGTATTCTGCACGAATTTGTACTTGTTTTTGTGCGTTATTTGTGCGTTATAAGGTGTAAAAATATGCAAAACGGCATTAAACGCTATTAAACGCAAAAATCCGCAAAAGCCCATAAACGCGCACTCTTATACACACTATTAAACGCCTTTTCAACTGTAAAAAGGTGTTCAAGTCCCATTTGCCGCACCAATACTCCATAATCCGAACACTTTCGTAAACGAAAAGGTGTTCGGATTTGTTGTTTATTACCAATAATTTTGGCGCCGATATAAAAAGTCGGCGCCATGTTTTTATTTTACTATCTTTCCGTCGGATATTTCAATGATCCTTCCGCACTGCTCCGCCACCTTCGGGTCATGCGTAACAATAACAACCGTCCTGCCCTGTTTGTTGAGCGACTTAAACAGCTCCATAATCTCGGCAGATGTCTTTGTATCAAGCGCCCCTGTAGGCTCATCAGCAAGTATCATGCTGGGCTCGTTGACTATCGCCCTTGCGATAGCCACCCTCTGCTTCTGTCCTCCCGAAAGCTTATTGCATGGCTTTTTTGCAAGCTCCTCAATACCGACAGATTTCAAAGCAGCAAGCGCTTTTTCTTTTTTGCCTTTAATCTTTTTCTTGGAGAAGTTCAGCGGAATCATCACATTTTCAAGCGCTGTGAAATCTTCAACAAGTGCAAAGTCCTGCATTACCATGCCTATCTTTTCATTTCTGATTCGGGCATATTTGCGCTCGGAAAGACCCTTGACAAGCGTATCGTCTATTTTGTATTCGCCGTCCTGATAGCTGTCTATGCAGGCAAGGATATGCAAAAGCGTGCTCTTGCCTGCGCCCGACTTGCCTATGATAGCCACAAGCTCGCCGTCACTGATCTCGCAGGATACGCCGTGCAAAGCCTCGAATTCGTTTGACTTTTTAGGATTGTATATCTTAGTCACATTTTTTATCGTTACCATTGTTTTCCCTCCGGGATGAGTATCTTTTCACAAGCATTTACAGCCAGTCCTTATCTTTGCGCTTTCTGAGAACGCCCATAGAAAATGCGAATGATGAAAGTATATACAGAATACAAATCACTGCACATACTGTTATTTCCATAGCATTAATTATCACTATAAATCTGCCAGAGCGGTGAATTATATACAGCGCTGCACCTGAAAGCAGAGCACTTATAGCTGTTATACACACCGACATCATGAGCGAATAATATGCGCATTGTTTTCTTCTTGCACCGCACATACAAAAGATATTGTACGTTGAAATATTAGTTTTTGTTCCTATTACCGATAAAACGCTTACTGCCAGAAATGTTATCACCAGCAGAGATATGGCTATTGGAGCGATAAGCATTATTTCAGATGTCAGGTATTTTATGCTGTTATACTGTATGTTTTCAAGGCTTTCACCGTCAGTTCCAAAAAGAGTGAGTGCCGAATCCAGCGTGTGTTTTTCATCTATGGTTATATCATCTTTGTATGTCACAAGCACAGGACCATTAAGTTCAGCCAATATATTTCTCTTCTCAAGGTCTTCTGCCAGAACATACACCTCATACTGAACATTAGTATAAAAGTCTGTAAACCTATTGACATTGTATTTTTGCTTATTGAGACCGAGCATTCTGCTGTCAGGCGATAGGATACCTATGACCTTTATATCCTCGTAACCGTCTACTCCGTCTGTGAAAGTAACAACATCGCCTATTTTTAAATCATCAGAATATGCAAATACTCCCTGCAGCATATCGTCATTCTCATCACGCTCGGTTATCCATTCGCCCGAACTTAGTTTTGGAGTATAAAGTGAAGCAAGGTCATACGTGTATCCACAGCAGTAAAGGTTGTTATTATTATCTGTATTATCTTTAAGCAATCCGGCATCACAGTGCTCCTGCGAAGTCATATATGCTATCTTATATGCATACAGCGTTTCATAATCATCAGTCGAATCAAGCATCTCACAGAAGTCTGAGGTCTTGCTTTCTTGCGAATAGTTTATATACCGCCCTTTGCCGGAGAAAAGCTCTCTGAATGGGATATAACCCTCAATTTTATTATGCAGTGATGATATACACAACACTATCAACACTAAGCTGAACGCAAGCAGCATAATACATACAGCAAACGAAACTATCTGTCTTAACAATAAGCGTTTAAAATACATTTATTACAATCCTTTTAGTTTTGAGTCTTTATTGATAAGCGGCATCAGCATTATATACATAAAAGCAATAACAGACAGGATATATATAAGCGACATAACAGCAATGTTTTTTGCAGTGTATATCCTGCCTATATAAACATAATACTTACTTATATACGGCACAATGATACCGAAAAAGCAGCCTGCGCCCAGTAATGCCGAAGCAATGGAAGTAATAACTATCTCACCTATAAAAATAAAGATGATCTCTGACTTTTTAGCGCCGCACAATCTGAATATGCCGATAGTTTGTATTCTTGTGCGGACAATATACCTAAACAGCACCATTAGCAAAAATGCGCCCGCAAATGATATACCTATACAAATAAGCATTATTGTATTATAGTATGGTACATTATCATCATAAACATCTATTTCGGGAAGCTCATACCCGTCACCGAAATGCTTTGTAAGCTTTTTTTCAAGCTCTGTATATGCAGAACGTGATATCATATTATCAGGCATAAAATACAAGGAATCTATGTTTTTAAGTCCATCTGGCGCATTATAATATGACACCTTATAGTCATCTAAAAAGCTGATACCGATGACTTTGTATGTTTTTCCGTCCAAATGCACAGTCTTGCCAAGCTTGCTTTCCAAATCAACATCTTCATAATCATAGGGGATAACGATATATCCTTCTCCGTTTTCAAATTCTTTGTCAGTTGGATTTCGCCCAATATACAAAGAACTGTTTTCTGAAGCTACACTATAATTGATAAAGCGCTTTGTTTTCTTGTTGTATTCCAATCTGAACGCAAAAGGATATGCTTCACCTTTTACATCAAGCTCGGGAAAATAGCATACTGCTTTTATCTCGCCAAGCAGATCATCACTAAGATCATTCAAAAAGGCCGTTATCTCTTGATTTGTATGTGTTTCATCCTTAAAGCTTACATCTATACTGTCAAGATCATATCTTTCGTTCTCATTCTCTATTCTCGTATTCTGATATGTCCCGTATGACAGAAGCAGAATAATACTGACAAAGAACTCGCACATTATAAGCAAAACAAATACAAGTTTGTTACTGCATATAGTTATCCTCAGGTTTTTAAAAATGTAATATATCATACCTGTACACCTTATAATAGATATAATGTTATATTGCAAAATGCATAAAAGTCAAGAGAACAAATACTACCTCATTACCAAATGATCATAAACCGTTTGTAGCAAAAAATCACATATCAGATGAACATACTTTCATATTTCAGGATTGGCGCCTTATCCGTAAAATGCAGATCAGAAAATCATTCTGTCAAAGTCATCTGTATTTAGTTCAATAAATCATGGTTTTAGGCATATTACGCACTTGATTAATCAGCATTTTACAAGCTTATTTTAATATTTATAATCTAATATGTCAAGTTTAAATTTTTAATATCTCTTTGCAGGCCCACTGTTTTCGGGGCATTACACCATGATGTAAAATAATTATTAAACAATTAAACACATTTGAAATTGCGATAAAGTTGTATTGACTGATTATTTTATACCATCTGTCTGTTGAGCGATGCAAAACTCATTGATATAACAAAAAGGACGACCCATCACGAGTCGTCCTTTATTCTGGTGATTATGCCAAGCCTGCCATCTTGAAGAATTACTTCATAACCATATGTTCGACCTGACGTATTCTGGTGCAGGAGATGGGACTTGAAGGATAACCAGTACCCAAAGTAATCGAAAGCAGTTTCTGGCAATATGCTGTGTTGCGCCGTTTTTGAAGACTGCACTTGATGTAATTTATAGTAATATAAATCGGTCTTTGGTAATAATAAAGTCCAAATAAAGACCATATCCTTTTAGTTTTCTCTAAGTTCTATCTTGTCTGATCATCATACCAGAAGGTCAGGTTTTATATATGTTTTTTATTGAGTCGGTTTTGACATCTGATGGATCGTCATATATACCTTCTTTCCATTTCTCTAATTCATTTTCAAGTGCATGATCAAAGTCAACTTTAATAAGTGTATTATTATAGCTTTCACACAATGCATATGATGGTATAAATTAATGGGTACCAATAATCAATGCTACAATAATAGATATTATCCTTTATTTATTCATTTTTACTCCCCTCATCTTCTATAGCTTTTATCTGCCAGTCGGTATCTATAACATATTTATCGCCGTCTTTGTTTAGCTCGCTTTTTTCAA
>CADAGC010000037.1 GCA_902787365.1 uncultured Ruminococcus sp.
ATGAAAGCGGAGTACCGTGACAACGAAAAGGAGTACCTTGACTATTATGATGAGGTAGATGTTTGCTATGAATCCTCCATAGCTCATCCAAAGACGGCTATTCAGGTCCGCAACCGCAGTATGATAGACCGTTCCGACCTTGTGGTGTGCTGTGTTCAGCATAAGAGCGGCGGGGCATATCGCACTCTACAGTATGCCGAGAAACAAGGCAAACGGATAATCAACATAACTGATGAAGAATAAATATCGAGAAAACAGGACGCTGGGTTCGCAAATGAACCAGCGTCCTGCTTCTTTTTTATCAGGGTGGAATTCTGTTGCAAATCTAAATATTTTGTGAACGAGAGCAGTTTTGCCTTAACTTTTTGCCCGAAATCCTAGGTATAAGTGAGAGGCTATTATTCTCAATGAAAATTTATCTTTATCAAACCGCCAGAGCCCTCTTTAATCAAAATGCTGTGCAAGTCACACATTTTCTGCTGTGCTGTTTTGTTGAATACAGAGAATTTGTATGGTGATAGCGAAATATCACTTAAAAATATACCGCATTATGTAGTGTCTTATGAAGGAAGGTTTCACTATGTTAAGATAAAGTCCATGCTTATAAAGGCAAGGTGAGTATGCCGCAACAGCCATATGCAAACCGTACATTTTTCACAGGTCGGAATTGTTGAATACAGAGATAAATATTACAGCTTTCCCGAAACCGCTTATATAATTGGCTCTAAGTGTCGGTACTTTTGAGAGAAGGTTTTCTCTCTCTTGGTTTAAGCATATGCGTGTAAAGGTAGAAGTTATAGGTCAATCACTTATATTTGCAAAATCGCCTTGCCCCAGCCCTGCCAACCGTTTCGATTTATTTAATCACGCAAAACAGCTGAGTACGATTTGTTAAAATATACTCACAGAACGCTTGCAATCGGGAGATACTTTTTCGTCTCGTTTTTGATGAATGTTCTTACGCCTTAGCCTTCAAACATCTTGCATAAATATTTCAATAGAATCTTGTCCTATCACTTGCCCTTTGTGCAACCTTACGATTTTTCCAAAAGCACATTAACTATTCCGCAGGAATTTCAGAATTGACTTATGAAGGGAGGAGATTTCATACAAATCAATAATTCTCAAAAAGGAGGATTTTCCAATGGGTCAATAAACGTGATAATGAAATGCGATAATAGTTTTGCAGCCCTATCGGGCAACGGTAGAAACAATCAAAAAATCGTTTTTATTGCAGGATTTATAACTCGCATTTAGCAAGTATAGAAAGTGGTGCATACTCACCACTTTCGCTGCGGCTCTTCGGGGCTGCCCCTCAAAGCCGCTTGTTAAGGGGACCGCCGCCCTTAACAGAAGCCCTCTTGCGAGGGAGAGAACATATAACAACACAAAATACAGGAAGGAGAAAAATATGAGGAAGTACAAACAGGTAAAAGAGAAGAAGATCACATTCGATATGAAACAATGGGCTGAGGTCAAGCGCAGGCTGACGCCTGCAACAAGACTACAACTTCATTTATTCGGGACAGGGCTGTAAGTTCTGAAGTGCGTGTACTTGATCTAAAAGAGCTTACGCCGATTCTCAACGGAATGAGAATTATTTCATCGAACATTAACCAGATCGCTCGCAAGGCAAATGAAACGAACAGCCTTTATGCCGGGGATGCTGAAAAGCTGAAAGGAGAAGTAGATAATCTTTGCCATACGTTAAGTCAGTTTGTGTCCACACTACAGTGGAAAGAAGTTTGAGGTATATCCTGAATCCCGATAAGACCGAGAACTGCGTGTTGACGACCTCGACTAACTGCATCGCTGACAGCCGTGACGCATATTTGCAGATGAAGGCTGTTTACGATTATTACGCAAGAGACACGTTCAACAGCCCGCCGCCTTTGTCGGGGAAAGGGACGGTCAAGGCGATCCACTACATAATGAGTTTTGCCGATTCGGAGAACGTCACGCCGGAGCTTGCTCACAAGATAGCCAAGGCTTTTGTACGAAAGAACTTTGGTGACGATGTGCAGGCGGTCATCGCCACGCACGTTGACGCTTCGCATATCCATAATCATGTGATAATCAATTCTTACTCGCTGTCGGGCAGAAGTATTATGCTAACCGCACCTCGCTGCGCAAAGCAAGAGAGACCACAAACGGTGTATGCCGAGCCTTTGGAGTAAAGCCCGCACTCAACTTTGAAAATAAGGGGCGTTCCGTTAGCCATTATGAATGGGAGCAAAGTCGGAAAGGCAATTCATGGAAAGAGCAGATTAGGCAGGAGATAGACAAGCTGATATCCACCGTAACTTCGCTCGATGAACTGTTGCAGTTGCTCGAAGAACGTGGGTATGAGATCAAGCGTGGCAAGTACATCTCGATAAAGTCATCCGGGCAGAAGCGCTTTGTCAGAACGAAAACTCTCGGCGAGGAGTACACGGAAAATAGTCTGAATATCAGAATTACCTATCGTGACATGGGTACTGGAATGACACTCACACAAGATGAACAGAACAATCTAAGCCAAGCCTACGCTGCTGTTCTGAATGATGTTCGTATTCTTGCTGTCCAGCACAAAAAGGTCCCTCGCAAGCAAATCATCACAGCCGAATACACAGTTGATAATGATCTTGATGTGTATCGGCTTTCAGCGAAGCTGTCGGTTATTAATCAGAATCATATTGGCTCGATAGGAGAAGTGGAAGGAAAGATCGATCACCTCAAAGCTGATTATGAGAAGCAGAGGGTAGAGGTAAATTCGCTTATAGATGAGTACAACAAGTCGTTGAGCATATTGAATCAAGCGCAGGAGTATTATGCGCTCAAAGACAACGCCGAGCTGTCCGAAGCGGAAGAACTGAAATGCATAGTCTATAAAGACACTCTCATGAGCAATGGCGTATTGTCACGATTTGATTATGATACCTTGCGCAACCAAATTCAGAACCTGAGCAGTAAAATCAACACCCGAAAAGAAAGGCTACAAACCTGTCGTCAGCAGTATGATGTGTACTGCGACATCGTCAAGACATATGGAGAGATCTCAAAGCCCGATTATATATCCGGTTTGGTGGAAGAAGAACGACAAAGGCAGGAGCAACTGCGTAAAAAGAGACGGAGCAGATGATATAAGTATTTGAGAGAGGGTGATCAAAATGTATTTCATATTAGCACGTATTGTTATTATGGACTAATGTAAAAATGGATTATGAAGGGAGAACATATTTGAACAGAAAGACAACAAATGAAGTGCCCATTTGGGAGAAATCTAACCTGACCCTCGAAGAAGCCGCGGCATATTTTAACATCGGACAGAACAAGCTGCGGGAGCTCACAAACGAAAAGAATTGCAGCTTTGTTATATGGGTCGGCAGTAAAAGACTTATCAAGCGTTTGAAGATGGAAGAATATCTTTCAAAGGCTTATTCTATATAAAATGTGGTTGACATAGGGGAGTGTTTGGTGTATAATTATATCATCAAATGCGTTCTCTATGTTATGAAAGAGAGGTAAATCATGGCAATAGAGAGACGTAAGGATAACAAGAAAAGAGTATTGAAGGAGGGCGAGTATCAGAGGTCTAACGGCACCTTTGAATTCGAGTGGCGTGACAAAACAGGTAAGCGTCATTCGGTTTATGCGAAGACGCTGAATGAACTTCGTGAGAAAGAGCTTGACGTTTTGCGTGATACCCTTGATGGGATAAGCGCTAACACGAAAAATCTCACCATCAACGATTTGTATGCTAAGTGGAAGAAGCTGAAAAAGGGTCTGAAAGAGAATACCTTTTCAAGCTACAAGTATTCCTACGAGCAGTTTGTTCAGCCGGAGTTCGGAAAGATCAAGCTGAATGATTTGAAACGCACCGATGTGAGAGCGTTTTATAACTATCTAGCAGACGAGCGGCACATCAAGGTCAACAGTATCGACTGCATACATACCGTGCTGCATCAGGTGCTTGGAATGGCGGTAGAGGACGATATTATTCGTTACAATCCAGCGGATAATGCGCTGAAAGAACTGAAACGTGCACATAACAGCGGTGAAGGCAAGCGGCGTGCGCTGACGCTTGAAGAACAGAGGATATTCGAGGACTTTCTTGCAAGCACACCAAGATACGCACACTGGCAGCCGATATTCACGGTCATGCTGTGGACGGGTATGAGAGTAGGTGAGCTGACAGGACTTCGCTGGGAGGACGTTGACTTTGAGGAAAACACGATCAGCGTAAATCACACGCTCGTATATTTCAGCAGAGGAAAGCAGAACGGCTGTACATTTGCGGTGAATACTCCCAAGACCGAGGCCGGCAAGCGGACGATACCTATGCTGCCGAAGGTGAAGGAAGCGTTCCTTAAAGAGAAAGCATATCAGGAGGAAGTCGGTATATGCTGTAAGGCGGAGGTTGACGGATTCAGCGATTTCATATTCGTCAATCGTTTCGGGAACGTTCAGAATCAGAGTACGCTCAATAAGGCACTGAAAAGAATAATCCGTGACTGCAATTACGAGCTGCTCGATAAGAGTGGCGGCAAGGAGATAATCACGCTGCCGAATTTCAGCAACCATTCGCTGCGGCACACTTTCACCACAAGAATGTGCGAGGCAGGCGTGAACATCAAGGCGATGCAGGATATTCTCGGACACGCCGACGTTGAAACGACTTTAGGAATTTACGCCGATGCGACAAAGGAACTGAAATCGAAGGCGATGATAAGTTTTGAGGAATATTTCAATTCGCTCACCGATGACAAGACGGTCTGACAGCTTACGACCAACCTACGACAGATTTACGACTGTCTGTGAATACTCTTGAAGAATTATAAAACACGGACAATGCAGCCACCCTTGAAAAATAGGGATTTGAAGGGCTGCGAAGGGTTATTAGGTGTCGGGAATGGGCTCCCGACGATGAAGTCGATAGACTAAAAACGCCCCTATTTTCAAGGCTTTTGAACATTCGGAATGGTGTTTTGACACCAGCTTGACACCAAATTTTTGAGAATTGCAAAAAGGGTCTTGGTAAACAGAAAAATAGCTCTCGAAGTTGACTTGTAGTGTCGGCTTCGGGAGCTTTGTTGTATGATAATCTCATTCCGTTATTATACCGGCCTGTCCTCGTCCTAAAATATGAAGGATGATTATTATATAAAAACAGGAGATTGATAATAAAATGGCATTGATTAAATAGCAAGGAATGCTTAACCAAATAGGCTCAATTGTCCATTCATGATCTTATAATAACCATGTTCAATACGTTCATTTCCTTCATGGCGTGGCTAATACCGGAATAGACAAGACCTATCAAAAACTGCTGTCAAATAAATACCCCCAAAAATCCCCTCACCAAGCAAGAAGTTTCAACTTCCTGCCTGATGAGGGGAATAATATCATGATATTCACTTTTCAGTGATTATCACTTGTTCGCCGCTGTGCAGGGCAATGAGCTTTTCGCCCATTATCTCTTTCATCAGCTCAAATGCAGGAATTCCGGTGCAGTGACCGCTATAAAAGATCGTTTTCATCTGTGCAAGCTCCTGCGCCGTCTGAATGATAACAGACTTTTCCTCCTCGGTGTGCTCGCCCTCACGCTTCATCATGTGGAATCCGCTTACTACATAATCAGGTTCACTGCCGAAAAGCTCCTTGTATCTGTCAAGGATATTGAGTATGCCGTTATGCGCACAGCCCGACAACAGCCAGCGTTTGCCGTTCTGTGTGATGACAAGGCACTGCTCATGCACAAAATCGTCCTCGGTCTTTACGCCGTCTTTAATGCAGGACAGCTTTCTGTTTCCCTGCGGATAGCACCGCCTGCCTGTGATCCTGCTGAACAGAAACAGCTCATCGTCTATCTTCATATCGCCGTCGATCAGGCGTACATTCGGCAGTTTCAGAATATCCGTGTCAATGCCGATGTAGCGCTCGCCGTTATAGTGCGGCTCGGCAGCTGTTCTTTGCATTACGATCTGTGCGGTACGATTTAGCTTTGAAAACGGCATTATCCCGCCCGAATGGTCATAATGCCCGTGGCTTAAAATAACGGTATCGACCACAGTCAGGTCAATTCCGAGCGCTTCGACGTTTCTGACTACTGCATCGGTCTGTCCGGTATCGAGCAGAAGTTTGTGCTTTTCAGTTTCGATATAGATACTAAGCCCGTGCTCTGCGATGCAGTTGTGAGCGCCGCAGGAATTCTCCACAAGTGTTACTATCTTCATATCATTTACCTCACCGGCGGGTTTTCTTCAAGATAACAATCAAGTATCTCTGCCGCCGTTCTGACGAATTTCACACATGGTCTTACCTTGTAGTATTGCTCGGTGCGTTTTTCGGGGGTAGGAGTGCTTGTGACAGCAAGTCCTTTCAAAAGCTCACGGCAGACGATCGTTTCATGCTTCTTGCGGAATTCCTCTGCGAGATACTGGATACGCTTGTAATGCTCTGTTTTTACAGCGTGATCAGTTTCCGTTCCCTCGCCGTAAAGAATACCTGCCACCATGAACATAGCCGAGCAGGTGCCGCAGACCTCACGCAATCGTCCCATTCCACCGCCGAATGACGATGAAAGCCTTTTGGCAAGAGCCTCGTCCATACCCGTCACATCACAAAATGCCACAAACACCGACTGTGCGCAGTTATATCCCTGTGTGAAAAGAGCGACCGCCTTTTCGGTATGATCGTACTTCATCAGTGTTCACCGCAGGAGTGGTGTCCGCAGGAATGACCATCACCATGCTCGTGGTCGTGGTGGTCACAGGTCGGGTTTGAGTTCTGCACAAGTGTCTGTGCAAGGAAAGCCTTTACCGCTTCATCGGCGCTGCCCATATTACCGCCGTAGAGCGTGATGCCAGCCTCCTGCATTGCCATCTGCGCACCGCCGCCGATACCGCCGCAGATAAGTACATCTGCCTGAGCGCTTTTAAGGAATCCCGCAAGCGCACCGTGTCCTGCGCCCATTGTTCCAACTACCTGCTCATTGATGATCTTGCCGTCGGCAACGTCATAGAGCTTGAACTGCTCGGTTCTTCCGAAATGCTGGAATATCTGTCCGTTTTCATAGGTTACTGCGATTCTCATAATACTGCTTCCTTTCTGAGTTATCTCCTCTGAGATAGTGTTGTCAAGAGTATAATTCCCGCCCGAAATGACTATGCGTCTGCCTTCGACCAGAGCGGCAGCGAGTTTCTTTCTTGCGCTGTCATAGATCGCCGTGACAGTTGTCCTCGCCACGTTCATCTCCTGAGCACATTGTTCCTGAGTTTTGCCGGAATAGTCTATCAGACGTATCGTTTCAAACTCGTCAAGCGACATAACGACAGTATCGTTTACTTTATCCTGATCGGGCGCAAAGCTCCAGTAATCGGGATAACAGCATATACGGCGTGATTTCTGTGGTCTTGGCATATTCACATCTCCTTTCTGACATATGTCAATTATAGCATATTTTTCGACTTATGTCAAGTATATTCTTGGCATTTTCGGATATTGACGGATATTGCTTCATTTGGTATAATTTTTTTGTAGGAGTGATACCATGAATAAGAATCTTGATTTGTTCCTGACCTTTATGAAGATCGGGGCTTTTACCTTCGGCGGCGGTTATGCAATGATCCCGCTGATCCAGAAGGAAGTATGCGAAAACAAAAAATGGCTGAATGAAAAAGAAATATCTGATATTGTTGCAATTTCAGAATCAACACCGGGCCCGATCGCGATCAATGCCGCAACATTTGTAGGATATAAGACATCGGGTTTTCTCGGTGCGTGTATGGCTACTATCGGAGTTGTCCTGCCATCTTTCCTTATTATTTCGCTTATCTCTATGATATTGAAGCAGTTTCAGAGCATCAGAGTAGTAAGGTATGCTTTTATGGGTATCCGTGCAGCCGTGCTTGCACTGATACTGAAAGCCCTGTGGATGATGTTTCATCAGGTGAAGAAGAAAAAGAAACCATTTTCCTATGCGATCATGGGGCTTTCACTTGTGCTGACTGCTTTTGTGAAAATTGATGCTGTCTTTGTCATCATCGGCTGCGGCTTGTTTGGCTTGATCTGGCCGCTTTTGAACAGGAAGGAGCAAAGCAATGGCACTGATTAAATTGTTTCTTGCCTTTCTGAAAATCGGTGCGTTCACCTTTGGCGGCGGATACGCAATGATCGCAATGACACAGGCGGAAGCAGAGCGACAGGGCTGGCTGACCGGGGAGGAGCTTGTGGATTTCATCGCTCTGAGTGAGAGCACGCCGGGACCTCTTGCAGTAAATATGGCTACATTTGTAGGAATGAGAACCGGCGGTGTTCTCGGAGCTATCATCGCAACACTTGGTATTATTCTGCCTTCCTTTATCATTATACTTATCATCGCAAAGTGTTTTGAGAAGTATGAGAAAAGCAAAGCTGTAGGCGGTATCATGTCGGGCTTGAAACCTGCTGTTGTCGGAATGATAGGTGCCGCCTTTATATCTGTCGCAAGAGCAGTGTTTTTTCCTTCAGGTGTCAGTGTATCGGCTTTTTCAGATGTAAGTTTCTGGGTATTTCTCGGATTATCTGCCGCTGCTTCGGTGCTTGCTTTCAGAAAAATGCACCCGATAAAGATCATTCTGTTTTCCGCTGTTATCGGTATCGGGGCAGGATATGGACTTGGATTATAAAAAGGAGAATGATTATGACAGAAATACAGCTTGTTCCGCTTGAAACGTCCGATAGAGAGCAGTTTATAAGGGACAATCAGGAAGCATTCAATTACGGTGCATTGGAAGAGTAAAGGTGCCGTTAGAGCTCTGATACTCGCCCTCCTTCAATACTCTTTTCTTGTTATCCTTCATCACCATTAATATTAAATAACCCACACCATACCGAAGCCGACTTAACCAGCCGACTTCGGTATTTCTTTTCAATCACGCCCGGTAAAATGTCAAATCTCCTAACAAATCATATTATTGTATATATTTAATGCTAATGTAAACGCTTTTTTAACCAGTTTGGTTAATGACAAATGGAAAAAAATGTGTTATAATTATAAATAATGGGTCAGTGTGAGCCGAGATGTGTCGGCTTGATGTAATAATCGCTAAATGTATGTTTGGTTTGTAAATATATGTGTGCTCTGCGGGGAGCTTTTCCTGCGGAGAGGTTTTGTGTAACGCTTTAGCAGTGTAATATGAAAGACTGGTGTTAAGGCCTATGGAAGAAGGCAGCAATAAAAATATAGAAAAAGCTATCAAGGTGCTTACTGTGCGCAGGGAAGCGCCAAAGCATACGATAATAGTGTTCGTCATTCTTTATATACTACTGTCGCTTTGTACGGCATTGGTGTCACGCTCAAAGAGTATTATTACCATTAACGGCAATGTGCTGCCGGTATCGTCATTTACGGGCGTTGTTTCGTCTGTCGGCAATCTTTGTACGGTGCTTATGGTGCTGTATTATAAGAAACTGGGCTTTGTTGTTTCTCTTGTGCTCATAACTGTGCAGCTGCCTATACTTTTGTCAAATATATTCGTTCTGCATAACCTTGCAAGCCTGCCGGGTATATTTACAATGGTGTTTACAGTAAGTATGATGGTGATAATCTATGTTAACCATAAGAGACTCGAAAGAGGTCAGCAGCGTATGCAGAACCTCTTTAAGCAGACGGCAACGGCACTTATCAACGCTATAGATGCAAAGGACGTCTATACACACGGCCACTCGTCGAGAGTTGCTGACTATTCACGCAGGCTTGCAGAGCTTGCCAATAAAAGCCCCGAGGAGTGCGAAGAGATATACTACGCCGCCCTGCTGCACGATGTCGGCAAGATAGGTGTACCTAACAGTATAATCAATAAGAAAGGCAAGCTCACCGATAATGAATATGATACTATCAAGCAGCACCCTGAGCTGGGCGCACATATTCTTGATAAGATAAGTGAATACCCCTATTTGAGTATAGGCGCACACTATCATCACGAGCGATATGACGGCAACGGCTACCCCGAAGGGCTAAAGGGCGAGGAGATACCCGAGATAGCAAGGATTATAGCTGTTGCAGATGCCTATGATGCTATGACCTCGACAAGAAGCTACCGCAGCACTATCCCGCAGGATAAGGTGCGTGAGGAGATACTTAAGTGCTCGGGCTCTCAGTTTGACCCCGAGTATGCAAGGCTTATGCTTCACCTTATAGATATCGACGGCGAGTTTCAGATGAGAGAGCGCTCAAAGCACTCTGAGTATAACGCTAAGAACGATCTCGTCATCGGTGATTACAGAAGCGCCGTTTCTAACGGTATTCTTATCACAGGATTCAAAACCACCGTCAGCCTGTCAGTATACTCTGATGATGAAGCCGAAGGCGTAGAGCCTACGCCCTTGATCGTAGTCTTTGATGCGCTTGACGGCCTTGTTCACAGCGATGAAAAGAGTATAAATGATATGCTCTATTTCGAGTACGGCGAGATAGGTTTCGGCGGACGCACGACTACGGGCGGCGCAAGGAAGATACAGTCCAAGGTTATAGACAAGGGCTCTCCCGATATCAAGTCAGACCGTGATTATAAGATTGAGGCAGTTAGGATAAAAGACCACGCCATGATACGCATTATCGGCATGGAGCAGACCACCGAGGTCACTATCGCCCTGCCCGACAGCACACGCTATATGTATATAGGCCTTACAGGCGAGCACTGCCGCATCAGCGGACTTGATACCTCCAAGGATATCACCGAATGCCCCAGCGACTATATCTCAAGGATCGCCGAGGAGATTAGCTATGTTGCAGACTGCCCCGAGGGCGATGTGCCCAATGTGCAGATAGACGGCTTCCGCTCGGCTCACTCTAAGGGAACGCCGATCAAGGACGGGCTTAAGATATCATTCCACGCAAAGAGCCTGCCTACCGCAAGGCTTGTATGGCATTGCCCGTTTATCGACGTTTTCTGCTCTGATGACGGAGAGGTTGGCGGCAAGAATTACCGTGACCTTGCGTTTATACGCTTTGACGGCGAGTGCTGGGAATGTGACCCCTCCAGCAAGACGGAGCCGTATGTTAAACAGACCGAGCTTTTTGACGGCTGGAATATGTGGAACGACTACAACCACAAGGGCTACGACGCCACGGTGTCATTCAAGGTCAAGGGAAATACTATCACCATTATTACGGATAATGCGGGTATTTCCATAGCGCATAAAGTCATTCTCTCCGGCATAGACAAGACGGTCTTCGCATCAGTTACAGGCGACCAGGTTGCGATATCCGACATTAAATACGCATAAGCTTAAAAATAACAAACCGCCCCACGGTCAAGTGCTTTACTTACCGTGGAGCGGTTATTTGTTTATCCTGTGTGATTTGCTGCCTTTAGCCTTTCGAGCGCTGCTTTAAGAGCTTCATAGCCTTCATCTGGGTCGGTGATGTCGGCTACGGCCTTTTCCATAGGGCAGATGTCTTTGCCCGTGCGGTCGATTATCTTCTCGGTGAGGGTTTCATAGCTCACGGATATGTTATGCTCATCGAGGTATTCCTTTGCCCCTTTTGACAAGACCCTTGCATAAACGCTCACTATGCACGCCTTTACAAACAGCATAGCAGCCGCTCTGCCTACAATGATATCGGCGGCGCTGTAGCCTTCAAGGGGCTTGTTCTGTGCTGTGAAGCGCATCATCGGTGATATGCCCCTGCCGTCATCTGTAAACCATTCGCCGCCCTTGCACAGGCATATCGAGTGGCCGTCGAGGTGCTCTTTTGCTATAATTATGTCAGTCATTTGCATCACTCTTTATCATCAGTTTTTTGAGAAGTATAACGATTATCGGCGCAGCGATTGCCTGCACGCCGAGGCCTACAAGACCAGTCTTTATCTGACCCCATATCATAGCGGTCTTAAGCTTCGTGAGGCTCTGCGTTGCGGCTATAAGGCTCAAGAACGAAGCCCTGCCGGCTATCTGCGCAAGAATGACTGCGGGAAATGCCCAAAGGCCGTTCTTAGCTATCTTATTAGAAAACAGCCCCGAAACAACGGCAAACACAGCCAGTTCTGCCATCATATAGGGCAGTCTTGCGGCCATAGGCATAGGCGAGCCCATAGCGCTCGTTATAAAGAAGCTCACAAGAGGGGAGAGCACGCCCACAGCAAACCCCCACTTAACGCCCAGCAGGCAGCCGCCCAGCAGCACAGGCAGATACATCGGCAGCCACTTAACGCCGCCGGGCTGCCCCAGCGCCATATGCACGATCTGCGGCAGCGCCACGGCAAGTGCTATCACGACCACGCTGATTATGGTCTTACAGGTCATCTTCGTCTTAAACGAATAGTTTTTTAGTGTCAAAGCTTGTTCTATCATATTAGTTCTCCCTTTATGATTTACAAAGTATTACAGCTCAAATCTCTTGGGCATAAGCTCATCAAGGGTATGCGTGCCGTCTGTGAGTATTATCTCAAACTCACCGCTGCAGAATTCGCTCATCACCTGCAAGCAGGCGCCGCAGGGGGAGCAGGGCCGGGTGAGGTCGTTATCAGCTCCGCCCACAATGGCAATTGCGGCAAAGCGTGTATCACCCTCCGACACCGCCTTGAATATCGCCGTGCGCTCAGCGCATACTGTCAGCGAATAAGAGCCGTTTTCTATATTACAGCCTGTATAGACCTTACCGTCCTCGGTCAGCAGCGCCGCCCCCACCGAGAAGCGGGAGTACTTACAGTAAGCCTTCCTTGCCGCCTCGCCCGCCTTTTGCAAAAGCTCGGCTGCGTTTATCTTTTCATTCGACATAGCTGTCACTCCTTAGGTGTATATGTGGTATATATATTATAGCACAAAAGGGGAGGGTTGTCTATATGTTTGGTGGGAGGGACAGCAAAAGCCCCGAAGTATGAGCTTCGGGGCGTAGTTGCGTAATATTTGAGATAGTGGGAAATTATCTCTTTGAGAACTGCGGAGCACGTCTTGCAGCCTTTAAGCCGTACTTCTTTCTTTCCTTCATTCTGGGGTCACGAGTGAGGAAGCCTTCCTTCTTGAGGATAGCTCTGAACTCGGGGTCTGCCTGAAGGAGTGCTCTGGAGAGACCGTGTCTGATAGCACCTGCCTGACCGGTAACGCCGCCGCCTGCAACTGTGCAAACGATGTCGTACTTGCCGTTTGTGTCAGTAACGCCGAAGGGCTGACGAACGATGAGCTTGAGAGTTTCAAGACCAAAGTAGTCGTCGATATCTCTGCCGTTGATAGTTATTTTACCTTCGCCCTCGTAAACACGAACACGTGCAACCGAGTGCTTTCTTCTTCCTGTGCCGTAGAAGTAGGGCTTCTTAGATTCGTACATTTAAAACTCTCCTTTCATTAAAGCTCATATTTCTCGGGCTTCTGAGCAGCGTTGTTGTGCTCTGCGCCGATGTATGTTCTGAGTCTTGTAGCAGCCTTTCTGCCAAGAGTGTTGTTGGGGAGCATACCCTCAACAGCTATCTTCATAGCTCTGTCAGCCTGCTTAGCCATGAGATCCTTGTAGCTGATCTCCTTGAGGCCGCCTATCCAGCCTGTGTGCCATCTGAAGAACTTCTGATCAAGCTTCTTGCCTGTGAGAACTGCCTTGTCGCAGTTAACGATGATAACGAAATCACCGCAGTCAGCGTGGGGTGCGTAAGTCACCTTGTGCTTGCCTCTTAAAATGTGAGCAGCCTTAGCAGCAACTCTACCGAGAGACTGGCCTTCTGCATCGAGAATGTACCACTTGCGTGCTTCAAGATCAGCGGCCTTGGGCATATATGTTGCCATAGTTTATTCCTCCGTTTCTTATTTCGCATACCGTGTGATGTATGCCTTTGGGTTAAGCAGTATATCCCTGCTTTTTCACAACATTGACTATTATACAGCATTTGCCGCCGCTTGTCAATACCATTTTGGGCGAAAATTTAATTTATATCCCTCATTCTCTTTAATTCTCTCTAAATCTCTGCGCTTTTCTCTCATTCTCTTTCTTCATTCTATTTTTGATTATTCGACCTTTTGCATAAAAAAGCTGACCTTATCATCATCGGATATGGTCAGCTTTGTGTGTGTTTATCAGTATTTTTTGCTCTTTACCCTTATCCAGTTGCCTATGACAAGGTATGTGTCCTTGGTGTAGTGGAGTACGTCCTCCTCGCCGTTCTTCATGCCGTAGCCTATGTCGGCGTTGGGGTGGGTCTTGCGGTATTCTATGGTGTATATCGACTTGTCCTTGACTATGTTGTTGTAGTCGTTCTTGCAGATAGGGTAGCCTTTCTTTATCGTCTTGTTGAACTTGTCTACCTGCTTGTCAACATATCCGTTGAAGCCCTTAAGGTAGGCCTTGCTTATCTTCTTGCCGTATTTGTCGGGCACTATGTGAACTACGTGTACTTTGACGTACTTGGTCTTGCCTTTGTACTTGGCGTTCCAGCCCTGCGCTTTCTTTGCAAAGTCGAGTACGTCGTTTATGTTATTCTTGTAGTTCTTGTTAGCATCGTTTGTGGTGCAGAAGAGCCATATGTGGCAGTAGCCGTTCTTCTTGATAGCCGACTTGGCCTGCGCCTTGATGTATGAGTATGAGTCCTTGTACTTGGTGCCGTAGCCGTTGTATTTGCCGTTGTTTGACTTGAACTGTCCGAATATGTAGTAGGCGTATTTGTACTTGGTCGTGCCGTCCTCAAAGGGCAGCTTGAATGTGGCGTTTTTGTCGTTGTATTCCTGCCTGAAATGCCCGCCGTATACTACCGAGCCGCCGAAGTCGGGGTTGGTCTTCATCATTCCGCCCACTCTGCTGTCGCCGTACAGGAATATGCTCTCGTCATTGTAGCGGCATATCTGCTTGCCGTTGCGGTAAACTCTGTCCTTAGCCTGCGCAGGCATAGATGAACCTATAAGCATAGACGCCGCAAGCATAACTGATACAAGGGTCCCTAAAAGTCTCAATGTTATATCCTCCTTGGGTCAAGCTGTATAATTCTTAGGATAGTGTGAATATTATAACATAGATACTATTATACCACGCTTTGTTTAAAATGTAAATACGCATTATGAATAATTATCTATACTGCTGTTTGACAAATATAATAATTTATGGTATAATTTTATTGATATTTGTGTTTATATTATAATAGTAAAGGAGTGGTAACGTGTCCGAACAACATAAATGTGCCGATATTGAAGCCCTTGATAACGATATGCCCGCAATGGAGGAGGTGCTTGACCTCTCAGAGCTGTTCAAGGTGCTTGGCGACCCTACAAGGATAAGGATACTCTGCTCTTTGCAAAAAGGCGAGCTGGGTGTCAGCGATATTGCAAAGCTCGTGGGCGTTACCCAGTCGGGCATATCTCACCAGCTGAGGGTGCTCAAACAGGCAAGGCTCGTAAAATACAGGCGTGAGGGCAAGGCGGTGTATTACTCTGTGTCTGATGACCATGTGCATACAATAATATCTATGGGTCTTGAACATATCAACGAATGAGATGATACTATAATAAAAATAGAAAGGGCGAAGAGTATATGGAATGGAGAGAGATCGAGATATTCACAAGCAAGGAAGGCATAGAGCCGCTGACGGGCGTTCTGGAGCTGCTGGGCATCAACGGCTTTATGATTAACGACAGCGAGGAGTTCAAGGCCTTTACCGAGGATAAGTCGGCTAACTGGGATTATATAGACGACTCGCTCTTAGGCCTTAAGGATAAAGAGAACAGCGTGACCTGCTATATACCCACAAACGAGCAGGGCGACAAGCTGCTTGATGACCTTAAGCGTGAGCTTGAAGCCTTGAAGCAGCGTGATACCGAGGGCAGCTTCGGCAGGCTGGAATTTGAGGAGAAGACTGTAAAAGAAGAAGACTGGGCTAATAACTGGAAGCAATATTTCAAGCCGTTCAGAGTAGGGGACAGGCTCGTTGTCACCCCTTCGTGGGAGGAAACAAATGTAAGCGGCGATACCTGCCTTGTTAAGATAGACCCCGAGTCGAGCTTCGGCACAGGTCAGCACGACACCACAAGAATGTGTTTAGAGCTTCTCAGTGAAATGGTAAGCAAGGGCTACAAGGTGCTCGACCTCGGCTGCGGCAGCGGTATACTCTCGATAGCATGTTCAAAGCTGGGGGCTTCAAAGCTCACACTTGTTGATATAGACGAAAACTCTGTCAAGATAGCAGGACAGAACCTGGAAAAGAACGATATACCCGCCGAAAGCTATGAGCTGATGTGCGGTAATATCTGTGACGACCCCGCACTCAGAGAGCGTATAGGCGGCGGCTATGATTTAGTGTGTGCTAATATCGTGGCAGACGTTCTGATAGCTATGAGCCCCTACTTCAAGGACTTTCTTGGGGAGCAGGGAGTGCTTATCGTCTCGGGCATAATCGAGGAGAGGGCTATAGAGGTTCATGAAGCGCTCAAAGCAGCAGGGCTTTCCTCATTCAATATAAGAAGAAGCGACGGCTGGGTGGCTGCACCCTTTACCCGCAGCGATAACCCCCTGCTGGAGTCCAATCACCCCGAATCCAAGACAACGTGACAGCAGAAAGGAGCATATGATGCAGCTATTATTCATTATTATAAAGAGAACAGAGATACTTGACGATGTGATGAAGGCGCTTGCCACAGCAGGCATACACGGCGGCACGGCGCTCGATTCAACGGGTATGGCTAAGTCTATCTCGGGAATGGACAACCTGCCTGCTATCTCGGTGCTTCGTGAGATACTTTCGGGCGACAATAACTCGCAGAAGGGCAAGACTATCTTCGTGGCGGTGCATGATGACCAGCTCGACACAGCTGTCAAGGCGGTCAAGAGCGTAACTGGCGACCTCAACAAGCCCAATGCAGGTGTGCTGTTTGCACTTCCCATAACCTATTCTGAGGGTCTTACTTAAGCAATATGCACAAAAAATCGGGAATTGATAAAAATTTGTAAAAAACACTTGCAATTTTCCGTGATAAATGATATAATATATTTTGTTGTGAATATTAGATGATTAGTTATATTTAAGAAGGGGGTGCAACCTAATGGCAAAATGCGATATTTGCGGAAAGGGTGTAACTTTCGGTATCAAGGTGTCTCACTCACACAGAAGAACAAACAGAGCTTGGAAGCCCAATGTAAAGAGGGTCAAGGCTGTAGTAGCAGGCTCGCCCAAGCACATCTATGCTTGCACAAGATGTCTGCGTTCGGGTCTCGTTGAGAGAGCTTGATAACAAGTTTGTACACAGATATTAAAGGCCGTAGGCGTAAGCGCTGCGGTCTTTTCTATTTAGTGGTAAGATGTCAGAGTGTGCAAAATGCGCAAAGTACAGATATGTAAGCGTATAACCTCTTATATTTGTAATCATAATCATCACTCTGCCCAAAACGGCAGGGTGATTTTTGTGCAGGGTGACAAGCTGTGTTACAGCGCTGTAATAAAATATTGATTAGTAGCTCATAAGCCTTTATAATGATGTTAGGATAAAACATCAAACCAAAAGGAGTGTTCGCTATGAGAAAGTATGTTATTACAGTCGCAGCATTCGTTCTGGCCTTTGTGGCAGCCGCAGTCGCTGAGGAGAGCGATACTCAGACCGAGAATACAGCACATGAATACTCGCTGGTGCATGTGGCTGGTTTGTGAGCCGAGCCTTAATATCAATAACAGCATATTGACTATAAACTCTCCATAGCGGGAGTTTATTTTTTTGACTAAAAAGACTTGTAATTTCACAAAATATAGTGTATAATATATTATGTATTGGTATATATAGATATTTGCGAGGTAGATAGAATGTCACAGGAAACGATACTTAAATACGGCGTTAAGCTGATAGTCATATTCCTCTGCCTGCCCGTGCATGAGTTTGCCCATGCGTGGACGGCGAGAAAGCTTGGCGACACCACGCAGGAGCATAAGGGCAGGCTGACCCTCAACCCCCTTGCTCACCTTGACCCGTTCGGTGCTGTCTGCCTGTTCCTTACAGGCTTCGGCTGGGCAAAGCCCGTGCAGATAGAGTCGAGAATGTTCAAGAATTTCAAGCGTGATATGGCAATATCCGCCGCAGCGGGGCCTATATCAAACCTTATGCTTGGCTTTTTCGGTGCGATCCTCTGGAAGATAACCCTTTGCTGCTACTGGGTAAAGGCAGGTTTTTCGGTCTCCGATATAAGCGAGAGCGCAAGCAGCTTCTCTGACGCTGCATACTATAAGCTAAACGCAGGCAGCGATGCGCTGTTCTGGCTGCAATTCATTCTCTTCTACTTCGTTATGATAAACGTAGGCCTTGCGGTCTTTAACCTAATACCCATTCCGCCGCTCGACGGCTCGAAGATACTTATGTTCTTCCTCTCTAACAAGATGAACTACAAGCTCTATGAGTATCAGATGTATTTCTATATTGGCTTCATAGCAGTTCTTATGACAGGGCTTTTAGATGTGCCGTTAGGGCTTCTAAGAAGCGGTGCGTTCTTTTTGATAGATGTGTTGACCATATGGGTGCCGAGCCTTATGGGAGCGATACTTTAGAATGCATAATTCATAATTCATAATTATGGTATATTGATTTATCCGCAAGCGGATAAATCGCAAGTTTTGCAGCGCAAAACATTGCGCTGCGCAGGACGAATTTTAAAATCACGAAATCTTAATTCTGATATTTTGAACTTTGCGCATTTTGCACACTCTGAAACCGCAAAATGCTGAAAGTTCAGCGCTCTTAACTTGTATAAATAAACTACAAAGGAGAAACGGTCTTGTCTGTCATTTCGTTTAAGCTTGATATGTTCGAGGGCCCCCTCGACCTGCTTTTGCACCTTATACAAAAGCACAAGCTCGATATAATGGATATTGAGATATCCCTGCTGCTCGAGCAATATCTTGAATACATAGAACAGCTCGACTATGAGGACTACGAGTATGCGGGCGAGTTCCTTGAAATGGCCGCAAGACTCATATACATAAAGACCGTGTCTCTGCTGCCCAAGCCCGAGGAAGCGCAGGAGCTTAAACAGGAGCTTCAGGGCAGGATTCTTGAATACTCCGTCTGCAAGCAGCTGGCTTCAAAGCTTCGTGGTATGTACTTAGAGAACGGCGTGTTCGTGCGTGAGGAGCTTACAATGGAGCAGGGCTCTAAGGCCTATGAGCTGACCCACGCCCCAGAGGAACTTGTGAGCGCTCTGCTCGCCGCAGGCAAGAAGAAAGCTATCCCCGAGCCGCAGATAAAGGCCAGGGACTTCGGCAATATAGTTTCGCACAAGATATATTCGGTAACTTCCAAGATACTCTACGTGCTCAAAAAGCTCTACAAGACAGGCAGCTTCGAGATGAACGGGCTGTATGTGGGCATGAAGGAAAAGTCCGAGCGCATAGCCACGTTCTTGGCTATCCTGGAGCTTACCAAGTCGGGCAGGATAACCCTTTCTGACGACAACAGCGTGATATATTTCAAGCGCCGCACCAAGGAGGAGCGTGCCATTGAGCACAGCCGCACAAAGACCGAGGAGCAGCGGCTTTTAGAGGAAGAGGGCGAGTATATCCCCGAAGACGAGGAGAAGCAAGCCCCAGAGCTTCCGCAGGACAAGCCTTATGCGGTCTTTGAGCCGTTCATCACAAAAGAGCAGCGCCGTGAGATGCCCGTAAGGGTAAGCTCTGAAAAGGTAATGCCACGCATGGCGCTTGATATCATAATACTTGAAGATGAACAGCCTGAGCAAGAGCAGCCTCAGGAAGAAGTGAGCGCAGAGCCGCAGGAGACTAAAAAGCCTGCCCCTGCACCCGTGCATATGACTGCCAGCCACAAGACTGCAAAGCCGGGGCATAGCGCCAAAAAGCCCAAGCTCAACATCACCTACAACAAGCTGCCCCCTCGTGACAAGCGCAGGCGCAGAGATGCCATTCTCACAGGCGTGTGTGCGGCGGCTATCGGCATAGGACTGTTTGCGGCGGCTAAAGAGTTAATGAAAAAGTGAGGATAACCAATGAGTGATATAGAAGTAAGCGACGAGCTGCTAAGGATAACCGAAGCGATAATCTTCGCAAACGGAGACCCCGTAACAGCGCAGCGCATAGCCATAGGCGCAGGTGTCTCGGCTGCCGAAGCCCACGCCGCCGCCAAAAAGCTTCAGCGTATATATGCGGTGCGTGACGGTGCGCTGGAGATCCTGACGTTAAACGGCGCATATCAGCTTGCCGTCAAGTCAGACTACAGCGAGCATATCAGAAAGACACTTGATGAGAAGAAGAACACCGCCCTTTCAAACGCCGCTATGGAGACATTAGCGATTGCGGCATATAACCAGCCCGTCACCAAGTCGTTTATCGAGAACGTCAGGGGCGTTGATTCCTCGGGCGTTGTCAACTCGCTGGTTGAGAAAGAGCTGTTAGAGGAATGCGGCAGACTTGAACTGCCCGGGCGGCCTATAGCTTACCGCACGACGGATAATTTCCTCAGGTGCTTCAAGCTGTCAAGCCTTGACGACCTGCCCGAGATAATCACCCCCGAAACGCTCACGGAGCAGAGCAGCACCGAGAGCGACGCAGAGAGTGACGGCGAGCAGGAATAGTTAACAAGCCCGTCAGGGCGATACTACAATTATGCATTGAGTAAGGGAAGTGATATGATAATGATAGTACTCTATATACTTCTGGGGCTTATCGCCCTTATTGTCATATTGCTGCATATCTCGGTGACTGTTGATGTGTGCGCCGACAGTAAAGAGGGGATAAATTTCGCTGTAAAGTATCTTTTCTTTACGCTATATCCCCGCAAGGCTAAGCCTAACAAAAAGCGCAAGCGCAAACGCAAGAAGAAAGCCACTACCCAAAAGGCAGAGCAGACCGAGATAGTTCCGCTTAATGAAGCTGAGCTTCAGGCCGAGCTTGAACGCCTTGACAGAGAGGACGCAGACGACTTTGACGAACTGACTCTTGACGAGCCTGAACAGACGGTAGACAGCATAGAGCCGCCTGCAAAGAAGACGTCTGTCAAAGAAGATAAAAAGCTTGCCAAAGAGCTCAAAAAGGCCGAGAAAGCCGAGCGCAAGGCCGCCAAGAAAGCCGAAAAGCAAGAAAAGCATAAGAAAGACCACGAGGGCGACGACGAAGAAGAAAAGAAAATGGGGCTTATCGAGAAATTCAACTACTATAAGCCGCTTCTGCCAATGGGGTGGAAGTATTTCAGAAAGCTGCTAAAAGCCATACGCCTGTATGACACGCAGATACACCTCATCACAGCCAAGCCAGATGCCTACGAGAGCGCTATCTTCTACGGCAAGCTGCAAATAGCCCTTAATAACGCATTGGCGGCGGTGTGCGGCATATTCACGGTAAGGCTTAAAAGCGTGGGCATCAAGTGCGAGTTCAATGACGATAAGCTTGACTACCACGTAAGCTCAAAGGTGAAGCTTCGCCTGTCAACGGTCATAGCGATAGCCGTGTGTGTGCTTGTAAGGTATCTTTGGTTTAAGCATAAGAAGAAAAAGGAAAACAAGAAGAATATAACAGTTAATAATGAGCCGACTGAGCAGAAGCTCTCGGCATAGTAATGTATATTGCATTAAATAGGAAAGGACGTAATCAAAATGGCAGAAAACAATCTTGAAAACCTCATCAAAGCATCTATGGACAAGATCCACGAAATGGTGGACTGTCAGACAGTTGTAGGCCAGCCTGTGACAACACCTGATGGCACTACTATAATACCTGTATCAAAGGTATCGGTTGGCTTTGCATCGGGTGGCTCTGATCTCCCCACAAAGAACCCCAAGGATCAGTTCGGCGGCGGCTCCGGTGCTGGCATATCCATAACACCTGTGGCTTTCATCGCTATATCAAACGGCGAGGTCAAGCTCTTGCAGCTCACAATGGAGGCTGCTCCCTCTAACAGCGCTATCAATATGGTGCCCGAGGTAATTGACAAGATAACAGATTTCATCGGCAAGAAGAAAAAGGGCGGCGCTGACGAGGCCGTGGTAGAGTAAGCAGTATGTTCTTTGTCGTTGTAGGCGTTTTCTGCCTGCTGTTCGGCGGTCTGCTGCTCTATTCAAAGCTTGACAGACAAAAGAATGCCAAGCCCTATATGGCAAGGCTTATCGGTATGGAGAGCAAGTGGGTCAAGCGTGGCAGCGTGATAAGGCAGGTCTACCGTGCAGAGATAAGCTATAAGACCGACACTATTGACAGGCGTGCTCATCATCACGAGTTCGTTTACTATAACGACCACGCCGAGCGCTTCGGCATAAAGGGCGAGTTCGTGGCGTTTATCGACCCTCGTATCAGCGATGTGTTCTACTTCCCGCAGGAGATGAAAGGCAAGGTGAGCTTCGGCGCACTTGCGGCCTTTATGATAGGGGCTTTCTTTATTATTGTGGGCATAATACTTGCTTCACGGGGTATGTGATTTTTCAAAAATTTCAAAATTAGCCTTTGATTTCTTTGTTTAAATGCTGACCATTCGGCACATTCTATCTTTGAAAATGATAGAAAGGAATGTGCAAAAGATGAAAAGGCTAATCAGCTTTGCCTTGTGTATAGCTTTGGGTCTGCCTGTGTTTGGTACGGGCAAGGCCTCGGCGCAAGATATCTTCGTTTCAGCCAAGGGCGCTGTTGTAATGGAGTATCACACGGGCAAGGTATTATATGATAAAAACTGCAAAGACCGCCTGCCTATGGCAAGCACCACCAAGATAATGTCAGCCCTGCTGACAGCCGAGAGCGGCGGCCTTGATGAACGCTTTACTGTTGACAGCGAGGCGATAAAGGTCGAGGGCTCGTCTATGGGCTTGCAGGAGGGGGATACGGTAACTAAGCGTATACTGATGTACGGTATGCTGCTGCCCAGCGGTAATGATGCTGCAAATGCGGCCGCTGTGGCCGTTGCAGGTAGTGTACCTAATTTTGTACAGCTGATGAATGACCGTGCAAAGGCTATAGGTATGAGAGATACTCACTTCGTCACTTCGTCGGGGCTTGATGATGATACAGACGAGCACTACTCCACCGCCTATGATATGGCGCTGCTTGCAAGAGAAGCTATAGATAACGGCATCTTTCGTGAGATATGCGGCACGGCAAGGGCTAAGGTGTGCTTTGGCGACCCGCCATATGACCGCTGGCTTGTGAATACAAACAAGCTGCTGACTTCCTGTGACGGTGTGATTGGCGTAAAGACGGGCTTTACCGACAAGGCGGGCAGATGCCTTGTGTCGGCCTGCGAGAGAAACGGCACAACGCTTATCTGCGTGACCCTCAATGACCGCAGCGACTGGGCAGACCATAAGGCGCTGTATGACCGCTGCTTCGGGCTTTGCGAGAGTGTGAGCCTTAAGACTGACGACCTGTCGGTGAATGTTGTTGGCGGTGAGAGTGAGAGCGTTGGCTGCTATAGCCCCGAGGTAAAGATTAATCTGCCGATAGGCGAGGGCGACAGCGTCACAAGGCGTGTGCTGATAAAGCCCTTTGTCTACGCCCCCACACCGCAAAAGGAGCAGGTGGGCTGCGTGCGCTATTATTACGGCGGGCGGCTGATAGCCGAAAGCCCCGTGCTCACAAAGCTGAGCGTGACTGCACAAAGCGGCGCAAATACCAGCGTGGCGGAGTATTACTTTGAGAAGATAAAAGGCATAATTGCCGGATAAAAGGAGTGCTGTGAAGCACCCCGATACATAAGAAAAGAGGATATATGGAACCTATCAGATTACAGAAGATAATAGCAGAGGCAGGCGTTTGCTCACGCAGAGCAGCAGAGGCACTCATCGAAAAAGGCAAGGTCAAGGTCAATGGCCACCCTGCAAAGCTCGGTGATAAGGCCGACCCTAACAAGGACATAATCACCATTGACGGCGAGAGACTGTATGTCAGCCGCAAGAAGAGCTTCCGCTACATAATGCTCAACAAGCCCCGTGGCTATGTTACCAGTATGAGCGACGAGCTTGACAGGCGTGTTGTTACCGACCTGCTCAGCGGTGTAGGCGAGAGGGTCTACCCCATAGGCAGGCTCGACCGCAATTCAGAGGGGCTTTTGCTCTTTACCAATGACGGGCAGTTTGCCAATGACGTTATGCACCCCTCACGCCATATATCCAAGACCTACCGTGTCACCGTGCGCCCCGATATTAATGATGAGCAGCTGGTGCAGCTCTCCGAGGGCGTTGAGATAGACGGCAGGAAGACCGCCCCCTGTACAGTCCTTGTGCTTGAAAAGCAGCAGGGCAGGGTAGTGCTTCAGATGACTATCCACGAGGGCAGGAACAGGCAGATAAGAAAGATGTGCGAGGCTGTTGGCTTAGAGGTGGCAAGGCTAAAGCGTACCTCTGTAGGCCCCGTAAAGCTTGGTATGCTTAAGCCCTCGGAGTGGCGTGACCTGACCCCCGACGAGCTTCGTGCAATAAGAACGGCCATAACCAAAAAGAAAGGCTGATAGCCAACAGGGTAAAATAT
Organism: uncultured Ruminococcus sp.; assembly: GCA_902787365.1. Classification (GTDB taxonomy): domain Bacteria; phylum Bacillota; class Clostridia; order Oscillospirales; family Ruminococcaceae; genus NK3A76. The sequence goes on from CADAGC010000037.1 coordinate 24,375, forward strand.
TGTACTCTTACGGCTATACGACACAAAACGGCAGGATTTCCCTTGACAAATGAAAAACGATATGATATAATTATCTCCACGCAGAGAGGTTAATAGCAATGGCAATAGACAAAAAAGGAACAAAGCAGATAGCCGACAACAGGGCGGCGAGGCATGATTATTTCGTGCTTGAGCAGATAGAATGCGGCATTGAGCTTGTCGGCACCGAGGTCAAGAGCATAAGGGCGGGCAGGGTCAACCTCAAAGACGCCTGGTGTTCGGTGGATAACGGCGAAATGTGGGTCAAGGGTATGCACATATCCCCCTACGAGCAGGGCAACATCTTCAACCGTGACCCCATGCGTGTGCGCAAGCTTTTGTTACATAAAAGAGAGATAATGCGCCTATTCGGCAAGGTCAAGCAGGAGGGGCTCACGCTGATACCCTTAGCGCTCTATTTCAAGGGCAGCAGGGTCAAGGTGGCTTTGGGGCTTTGCAAGGGCAAAAACCTCCACGACAAGCGGCAGGATATGGCCAACAAGGCCGCCGCAAGAGAAATAGACAGGGCTATGAAGGAGAGGAACAGATAAATGCATAATGCATAATTGATGTATCGCCTTCTGCGATGATATGCCCATTCGGGCAACAGTTCTTCAGATTATTTTAAACTAATAAAACAGCATGACCACTTTAATAATACGTCTTGCGTAGCAGGACACCTTCATTATGCATTCCTAACGGGGCTGCAATGGTTTCGACGGGGGTGGTGAAGTGGGATAAGCGGGTAGAGGACCGCACACTCTTTAAACGGCGGACGTTTTAAAATTAAACGACGAAACTAATTTTGAATTAGCTGCTGCTTAAGTCAGCGCTCGTCGGGCCTTTGAGTACCACGGCTTAGGTCTCGGCGTCGATTATGTGGTGAACGTGCAGAGGGTACGCCCGTAGCCTTTGTATGTATACCGGGCTACCAAAGAACACAGCGTGTCTGCTTGCTGTGTCGGCGGGAACTGCCGCAAGGCGCAATAACAGACTACACCCGTAGAAAGTCGCAGGGATCTGCTTTCGGACACGAGTTCGATTCTCGTCAGCTCCACCATATTTTAATAGCAGTCGTTCTTTCGGGAACGGCTGTTTTCTTTTATCAAATCTCTCCACAAATCTCCTTCCCCCTCTTGCTTAATTGGTGATAATATGTTATAATATCTTTGTATAACTTAGAAAGGACACACCATTTGATGAGTATTGACATAAATAAACTTGCATCCCTTATGAGACTTAATGTTACCCCCGAGAAAACCGCCCGCTATGGCACGATCGGCGGCTATAATACCTATTTGATGTACTTTAAGGGCGATATGTCCTTTGCTGTGAGGATATATGCTAATCATATCGATAAGTCGCTGAGAGAAGCGCTGTATGAGTTCTCTCGCAGCCGTGAGCAGTATTCCTTTGTGAGAATGTGGGAGGGGCGAGTTACCGCTATCTTCACCCTGTATGATACCGACACCGAGGAAACAGCACAGCAAAAGCTTACAGAGCTGTATTCTTTTGTTGCGAGCCTTGGCTTTGCGCCCTGCTGCTCGACCTGCGGCGGCAACCGCCCCGCAAGGCTGTATGGCTTTACGAATGACGGCCTTAATCTCTGTGAAGACTGCGAGAAGATAGTCGCAGCTGATGTGACCAATGCAAACGCCGTGCGTGACCTGCAAAAGCCGAAGATAAAAAAGGCTCTCCCGGGGATATTGATAGGCGCAGCGTCGACATTTCTCTTTGCTCGCTATACGGGCGGCAAGTCGCCTTATCTTGTGAGCGGCGGTATTGATGCTGTCGCAGGTATCATGATCGCTGTGATTATCATCAAGGCTTTGGCAGTCAAGACGAGTATAAAAACAGCCGCTGTGAGCGCCGCCCTCTGTCTGATTGCTTATGTGGCAGGAAATGTAATGTGGCACGCTGACTATTTTGCTAAGTTCAATAAAGACCACGCTGCCGAGCAGCAGTATATAATCGACTACTGCGACGCTGAAAAAGCAGGCGAAAACCCATATCAGGACGCAATAGTCAAGGGCGATAATGACCTGATATCCAAGTATAAGGGTATGCACCACCTCACCCCAGAAGAAAGAGAAGACTACTACATGCGTATAGTTGAACACCAGACCACTAAAAGCTGTGTCAAGGACTTTTATAAGCTTATGTATTCCGATTACGGCGATAAAATGCGAAAGGGCTTTATGATGCTCAATCTCGGCGGTATACTGGGTGTTGTTATAGGTCTTGCGATATTCTGGCGCTTAGCCCTTAAGGTAGACTCGGCAAAATATAAACTTGTTGCGCTGCCAAACGTTACCCTAAACCCCTATGATATTATAATGAGTAACGGCGGTGGAATTCCACCCACCGTAAATGAAAGTGATAAACAACAAGTATCTAATGAAAAATGATGAGTGATCATAGACGGGAGGCAGCATGATATCAACTTTATATGAACCATTCAGGCACTGGTCAGAAAATGGATCTGTTTATATCCTGTCTGATACGCATTTTAAAGATTCTGATTGTAAACTCATGGATCTTGACTGGATAGAACCAGATGAACAGGTCGATATCCTAATACACCCTGCGCTCGGGCGGGCTGTTTAATTCGGTAACATATCAGTATGATGAGAACGGCTATCACGTCTTCCATGAGTCGCAGTTCCTCGGCGGGGGAGATTATATAGCAGTTCCCGACACAGCTGAGCTGCCGCCTTCTGTGAGCATATGGAACGAGGTCACGCTTGTCTCGACAAATAACACCGTTTCGGGTGCTGTGGGCATTATCACCATAGGAGATAAACCCTGTGACCTTATGCCCGAGAGTACAAAGATAAGGGGCTGTTACTTTGTCCTTGATATCTTTATCATGGCGTTTGATATGGTGGGCTTTGCGATATATGAGATAATCAGAGCGATAGTTACCTTTGTAAGGAGCAGGCAAAAATGAAAATGAACACGATACTTGCCATAGTGTTTCTTGTGCTGCCTATAGCAATTGCGGTATACAACATAAGACACAACGAGGGCAGTACAAAAAAACGGATAATTATAACTTCTGCCATATTGGGCGGGCTGTTTGTTATAGCATTGTTTCTCGGCGTCGCCGAGGATATGCGCCTTGATGGCTATAAAGGTGACTATATCCTCGAAGCAAACAACGGTGTGCTTAGCAGCTGCTTTTATGAGGGAGAGGACAGCGGCTACCGCATAGTCAAAAAGACCTTCCCCCTCGGCGGTGACGACTTCTATGCAATACCTGACAGCGTTGATAAGCCCGCACTTACCTTTATGTGGGATCGCTGCACGCTGCTTACTCCCAAGGACGAGGAGGGTAATGAGCCCAAGTACATAGACCTTGATGAGCATAAAGACTGCCAGCTGTTAAACGAAAACGCCGTTATCTTAGGTGATTACAGCACCCTGCTTTTGTATACAATGGTGTGGCTTTTCGTAGCTTTCGGCGGCTATCAGTTTGTTCGCTTTGCTATTACTGTGCGAAGCAATGCCTTTGTGCAGTCAGATGAAAAGCAGGCCGATAAAAAGAAAACCAAACCGAATAAAAAGTGAAAACTGTGCATTATTTCAGCGCATTTATATAGGAGGACTTTATGAAAAAACTGACAAAACGCATAGCAGGCTTTGCGCTTGCTCTTGCACTTGCAGGGGCGAATGCCGCCTACCTGCCCGTGACCCCCGTCTATGCGGGGCAGATGCTCGGGCAGACCGACTTTGAAGACGGCGTAGGCCTGCCGTGGCACGTATGCGAGAGCATGACGGGCGAAATGGAATTCGAGATAGACAACGGCGTTTACAAGATAACTATAGTAAACCCCGGCGGCCCCTCAAACGGCGGTGAGGATAGGTGGGACTGCCAGTTCCGCTACAGGGGCCTTAAGATAGTACAGGGGCAGAGCTATACTGTCGAGTTTGATATAACCGCAAGCAATAACTGCACTTACTACACCAAGATAGGCGATATGGCCGAGCCTTATTCGGAAGACTGGCACGGCGAGCCTGACAGCGGCCAGTATAACAACTACTGGGACGTAAAGCCCCTCACCGCAAATCAGAAAACTTACGTTCGTGGCACGTTTACAGCTAACAGAACGGCTGATGTTGAGTGGGCGTTCCATATCGGCGGCGACAGCGTTCCAAAGGGCACGGTGTTTACTTTTGATAATATGTCGCTCACCTGCGACACCAGCTCAGACTATGACTATAAGGCAGAGGAGAGCTATCAGCGAGCCGAGATAGCCGCAAACCAGCTTGGCTATTTCAAGGGACGTAAAAAGCAGGCGACTCTTATCACCGACTCTGACAAGAAGATGAGCTTTAAGCTCTGTGACGAGGGCGGCAAGGAGGTCTACAAGGGCGAGACAAAGACCTTCGGCTATGATGAGGATTCGGGCGACAAGGTTCAGGTGATAGACTTTACCGACTTTGACGAAACGGGCAAATTCTATATCGAGGCCGACAACGGCGCCAAGAGCCGCACTTTTGAGATTTTCTCAGATACATCTGCCTACAGCTCAATGCTCTATGACGGGCTTAATTACTACTACCAAAACCGTTCGGGCATTGAGATAAAATCAGACTACATAACCTCGGGCGATAAGTCAGCCCTTGCAAGGGCGGCAGGTCACACCACCGACAATGCAACAATCGAGCAGACCTGGGGCTACAGCGCTTCATCAGGCACGCAGGACGTTTCGGGCGGCTGGTATGATGCGGGCGACCACGGCAAGTATGTTGTCAACGGCGGCCTGTCGGTATGGCTTTTGAACAATATGTATGAGCGTGCAAAGGCCGCAGGCTCCGACGCCTTTGAAGACGGCTCAATGGCTATTCCCGAGAACAACAACGGCTACCCCGACCTGCTTGATGAAGCAAGGTGGGAGACCGAGTTCATGCTCAAGATGATGGTCAAGGACGGCGACTGTAAGGATATGGTCTACCACAAGGTACACGATATCAAGTGGACAGCCCTCGGTATGACCCCTGCGGAGGATACCTTGGAGCGTATAATCAAGCCCCCCACGACCTGTGCGACCCTTAACCTTGCGGCCTGTGCGGCACAGTCATACAGGCTGTGGAAAGACTATGACAGCTCATTTGCAGACACCTGCCTTGAAGCTGCTAAGAATGCCTACGCCGCCGCAAAGAAGCACCCCGAGATGTATGCTCCCCTTGATGAGAGCGTGGGCGGCGGTGCTTACGGCGACACAAGCGCTGAAGACGAATTCTACTGGGCAGCCTGCGAGCTTTATGTATCAACAGGCGACAGCACTTATCTTGACGATATGAAAAAGAGCAAGTACTACCTCAAAGTACCCACCAAGCTTGATGACGGCGAGAGTGTTGACACTATAGGCTCGTTCGACTGGGGTCATACAGCGGTGCTTGGCAATATGACACTTGCCCTTAACAAAGACAAGGCTGGCGACTATGATGCACTCAAAAAGGCTTTTGCCGATGCGGCAGATTATTACTTAGACCTTGAATCAAAGCAGGGCTACGGCCTGCCCTACGGTCAGAGCACTATAGGCTTTGCAGATAATGACAAGGGCTATAACTGGGGCTCAAACAGCTTCGTGCTCGATAATGCTATCGTTATGGCATATGCCTATGATATGAACGGTGACGACAAGTATCAGGACGGCGTTGTAGGCGCTATGGACTATATCTTAGGGCGTAACGCAGTTGATAACTCATACGTCACAGGCTACGGCAGCCACACCACCACATACCCACATCACCGCTTCTGGTCGGGGCAGGAGTTTGAAGGTTTCCCGCTCGCACCTAACGGCGTTATGGCTGGCGGTCCCAACAGCGGTATGGAAGACCCCTGGGTAAAGGGCAGCGGCTGGAAGAAAGGCAAGATAGCCCCGCAGAAATGCTACCTTGACCATATTGAAGCCTGGTGCGTCAATGAGTGTACTATCAACTGGAACGCCGCCCTTGTCTGGGCTGACAGCTTCCTCTGCCTGCAAAACGGCAATATCGAAAAGGGCGCTGTCTATGTAAGCGACGAAAAGGCTGAGGACACCAAAACGGTGACGGAGACTGACTCTTCTTCGGAGTATGATAAGGAAAAGACGAATGAAGACGTTAAGAAATATGACGACAGCAAGTCGGATAAATCAAGCGACAGCAAGTCGGATAAGGACAGCGATGATGACAGCGGCCTCGGCATATGGCTTTATATCATAATCGGTGCTATTGTGCTGATAGCGCTCATATCGCTTGAAATATTCGCCTACAAGATAATCAAGCTTAAAAGTAATGACAAGAACGGAGAGAAAAAGGAATGACTTTTATGAAAAAACAGATACTCACAGGCCTTTCTACAGCGGCGCTGACCTTAGCCCTTGTTTCGGGTATTGTCAATAATGTGGGCTTTTACACAAAGCAGGAGGGTGATAATGTTGACGACAGTACCTCGCCCATAAGCGTTATGACCGTATCTGCCAAGAGCGACTATGTTACACCCGAGGTAAAGACAGCGGCTGTGTATAACGATATCTTCAAGTTCGTTATCAGCAATTATTCTTCCTATGGTGATGATGTGAAGATAATCGCATCTGTAGGCGGAAAAAAGGTGAGCACCACCACATCAGCCGCACTCAAAAAGGCGGCAGGCAAGCTCAACATCACAAGCGACAGCGCCAATAATCTTAAGCCCAACACCAAATACAAGATAACCATTACCGCACAGTATGATGACGGTAAGAAGATGTCAAAAAGCTTCAACAAGACCACCGCAGTTGACAGCTACTGGACGGTGCATAAGGGCGTGAATGTCTTTGAAAAGGTGGGCGGCAAGTTCGTCAAGGCATTCACGGCTGATGATGAGCTTATCTATAAGGGCGTGCTTGTCAACAGCAAGTGCAAGGATATAGCAGGCAAGGCTAAGGACACGACTGCGAGATACCTTAAGGTAGAAGTTCCCTTTGAGAACGGCAAGAACGAGCTTGGCGAAATGCAGTATGTATATAAGACCTGTTATGTTGACTACAAGCTCAACAAGAAAGTCAACCGCAAAACACAGGCGGCTGTAAGAAACACGGTAGTTAACTTTGCGACCTATATGACAAAGATACCCTCACAGACCTACCAGCTTAGCGGCGAGTATGTGACAGATGAGCAGACGGTTTCAGACTGCTCGGGCATGACAGAGCTTTCATATTTAAGGATAGGCTACTACCTCGAACATTATGCCGACAGGCAGGCTAACAACTACGGCAAGGTGGTCTACAACAACCTTAAATCCGCAGGCACATACAGCGGCGTTGAAACATATAACCTTAAAAACTGGAATTCGAGAGTCGATATATCCAAGCTCGTCAAGGGCGACCTTGTGTTCTTTATGACCTCGACCAATGCCGCAGACGACAACAGCCTTTACGTCGGAAACGGCATAGGCCATGTTGGTATGTATTTAGGCAACGGCAAAATGGCACACTTCACCGCAGGCTACGGCATCTACAACCACCCCTGCCGCATTGAGGATTTGAAGCAGTATGACGCAGGCCTGAGAGTTGTCAAGGCGGTAAGATACATTATATAATGCAGAATGTATAATGCATAATTGCGGTGTCGGCTGCGCCGACTGATTTTAAAAGAGTTTCTCCCCCGTGAGCAAGGCTTGCGGGGGAGTTTTTTGCTGGCAGATGTTCAAAGCTTCACTATAAACAAAAGCCCCGAGGAACTTGAAATCCCTCGGGGTGATTGCTATTATAAGATATTTATTATTCAACTACCGCATTCTTTGCTATAACATCTGCAACAAGGTTGGGGGGCAGCTGGTCATAGCGGGCACGCTCCATCTCAAAGAAGCCTCTGCCCTGTGTCATCTGACGAAGCACAAGTGTGAAGTCAAACATCTGAGCCATAGGAACTTCGGCAGTAACAACTGTCATGCCCTTCTTGGAAGCGGGCTCCATGCCAAGAACACGGCCTCTTCTCTTGTTAAGCTCACCTATAACGTCGCCCGTGTTGTCGTCGGGAACTGTAACTGTGAGGTTGCCTATAGGCTCTAACAGCATGGGCTCTGCCTGCTTCATGCCTTCCTTGAAAGCGATTGAAGCTGCTGTCTTGAATGCCATTTCTGATGAGTCAACAGGGTGGTATGAGCCGTCAACGAGTATAGCCTTGACTCCTACAACAGGGAAGCCTGCGAGCACGCCCTTCTTCATGCACTCCTGCAAGCCCTTTTCAACGGCGGGGAAGAAGTTCTTGGGAACAGCGCCGCCGAATACCTTCTCTTCAAATACAAGCTCGTCTGTAATGCAGGGCTCGAACTCTATCCATACATCACCGAACTGGCCATGGCCGCCCGACTGCTTCTTGTGTCTGCCCTGAACTTTGACTTTCTTGCGGATAGTCTCCTTGTAAGCTATCTTAGGCTCTGATGTAACAACGTCAGCACCGAATACGTCCTTAAGTCTGCTGATAACAGAGTCAAGATGCAGGCCGCCAAGACCCGAAAGGATCATTTCGTTTGTCTGCTCGTCCTGCTTGTAGCTGATTGTGAGGTCTTCTTCGAGCATTCTCTGCATAGCGGCAGATATCTTGCTCTCATCGCCCTGAGCCTTAGCCTTTACAGCAAGGTCATAGCAAGGCTTGGGAACGGATATTGCTTCAAACTTAACAACTCTCGACGGGTCGCAGAGTGTGTCGTTGGTGTTTGCATTCATCTTGGTAGCTACGCATATGTCGCCTGCGGGAACTTCCGAAACATCTATCTGCTTCTTGCCCACGAGGTATGCAAGCTTGCCCACTTTTTCGGTAGTACCTGTTGTTGCGTTAACTACCTCGGCGCCTGTCTTGAGTACGCCGGCGTGAACCTTTATAAAGCTCATCTTGCCTACGAACGGGTCAGCAACCGTCTTGAATACGAATGCTGCAAGAGCGCCGTTTTCGTCGTTCTTGATCTCCACAAGATCGCCCTTGCTGTCCACGCCCTCCTTGGTGTCATTGTCGGTAGGTGCGGGGAGGAGGAGGTCAATCTCCTTCATCAGCATATCAATGCCTGCCATTGTGGTAGCCGATACGCAGGTAACGGGAGTGATTATGCCCTCGTTAAGACCCTTGTGTATGCCGTCTGTAAGTTCTTTCTGTGTGAAAGCCTCACCCGAGAAGAATTTGTCAAACAGAGCTTCGTCTGTCTCTGCAACGGCTTCGGAAACCGCTTCACGCAGACCGTCTATTCTGTATTCCATTTTCTCCGATACATCGCCGTCGGGCATATCAGTCTCAACAGCCTTGCCGTTTTCGTACTTGTAAGCCTTCATCTCGATGAGGTTTACATAAGAAACTATCTTTCTGTCAGCTATTACGGGAACTACAACAGGGCATACGGTCGGACCGAATTCTGCCTTTAACTGTGTGAGCGTGTTATAGAAGTTAGCGTTGTCATCATCAAGCTTTGTTACTACGAACATTGTGGGCTTGCCGTCAGCCTGAGCACGCTCGTAAGCCTTATGTGTGCCGACCTTAACGCCCGATTTGCCCGAAACAGTTATCATAACGCAGCCGCTTGCGTTTATAGCCTCGGCAGCTTCGTTCTCATAGTCAAAAAGCCCGGGGGAGTCGAGCAGGTTTATCTTCAGCCCGTCTTTCTCGAATGTGGAAAGTGAGGTGTAAACCGAGCACTTTCTCTTTATTTCTTCGCCCGTGTAGTCAGAAACTGTGTTTCCGTCAAGCACCTTGCCGAGTCTGTCAGAAGCGCCTGCTGCATAAAGCAGAGCCTCACACAGAGAGGTCTTGCCTGAGCCTGCGTGGCCTGCAAGGGCGATATTTTTGATGTGTGTGTTGTCGTATCTTTTCATTGTTTTCTCTCCTTTTAGAGTTTTGAGAGGTAAGATGCAAGAGAACTATCTCTTTATCTGACCCTTTCGCTAAAGGCTATTTGATGAAATCACCAAAAATGAGCCAATCGCATATATTAATTATATACTATTTAGACATAAAATGCAAGAGAATTTTGTAATAATCTTTTCGTTATTGTGACCGAAATTTTAACAGCAATCAAGTGCAAGTTGCACAAAACATTTTGCGACGCTGGGTGCAAAATGCACAATGGAGGGTTGTTTGTCCGCCATAGATGCCCCTCCTGCTATTGACTTTCGCAAAAACTTGTGCTATCCTTATTCTAATAAGGGGGTGTCATTATGGCCGAATACAGCGTTTGTATAGTAATGTGTGCTGTGGGGCTTTTGTTTGCAGGCGTCAGCTGGGGGGCTATGCGTGCAGGGCGCAGCGGCGTTCCGTTTGTCGGGGCGATATTTATTATCATCGGATCTTTGTTAAGCCCTTCCAAATGGCTTGCTTTCAGCGCTTTGATCATTGACCCCGGTTTTTTTATGATCGTATATTATATTATTCGCAGCAGGCAGTATAATAAAATGTCGGTGCTTATCAGAAACTACTGTAAAAATAATGATCTTGCCGCTTTTCCTGCTATTGGGATACAAACCCTTATTATATCGGTTGATGTTATAAACGAGTCGCTTGATAAAGGCTATTTTCCGGGTATGATATTTGATTATAATGTACCCCGCTGTTATTTTACTATCGTGCAGGATATATCAGGTAAGATGGTTCTTGTTCTTTTGCCGGCGGATGAACAGATCCCAAGATCTATTCCTTTTGAGAGCGATACTCTTATTGTAGATGAGCTCAGCTACAAGGGCACGCCTGCATCATTAAAGCTTGAAATAAAAAGGAGTGATAGCTGATGCCGCTTATTTACATAAAGGGTGACATAACCAAAATGACAGTTGATGCTATCGTCAACGCCGCAAACTCATCGCTGCTGGGCGGTGGGGGAGTTGACGGGGCGATACACAGAGCCGCAGGCGAAGAGCTTTTGTTTGAATGCCGCCTGCTCGGCGGCTGCAAGACAGGGCAGGCCGAGATTACAAAAGGCTATAAGCTGCCCGCCAAGCACATCATTCACACCGTAGGCCCCGTGTGGCGTGGCGGCGATAACGGCGAGCGTGAGCTGCTATACTCCTGCTACAAAAACTCACTTGCCCTTGCTAAGGAAAACGGCTGTGAGAGTGTTGCTTTCCCGCTGATATCTTCGGGCATATACGGCTATCCAAAGGATAAGGCCATGCAGGTGGCTGTTGATGCGATAAAGGAATTCTTGCGGGATAACGATATGCTCGTATATATTGTTCTTTTCGGCGATAATGCCTTAAGGCTCGATGACAGGCTGTATTCGGGAGTAGATAGCTTCATTAAGCAGACCTACAGCCCACCGTTGTCGGCTTTTGCAGGTGCTTCTGACAATGCTGCAGCGCAGCCTATGTTCGGCAAAGCGGGCGGGCTGTTCCACCTTAAAAAGTCAGCCCTCAAAAAAGCCCCTGTCGAGAGAGAGGTCGCAGCCGCAGCAGCTGCCGCCACAGTATTCAAGCAGGAGATAATTGAAGACGCCGAGTGCGAGCCGCCCGAGAGCCTTGACGAGAGGCTCAAATATCTTGACGAGAGCTTTTCGCAGATGCTTCTGCGGCTTATCGACGAGAAAGGCATGACCGATGCCGAGTGCTACAAAAAAGCCAACATAGACCGCAAGCTGTTTTCAAAGATACGCTCTGACATAAACTATCACCCCAAAAAGCCCACAGCCGTTGCCTTTGCGATAGCATTAGAGCTGCCCATGCCGCAGGCAAGAGAGCTGATAGAAAAGGCGGGCTATTCGCTGACCCACACCAACAAGTTTGATATAATAATCGAATACTTCATAACCAACGGCAGATACGATGTTTTCGAGATAAACGAAGCGCTCTTTGCCTTTGACCAAGTACTTATAGCATAACAAACACCCCCGGGGAAATCCCTCGGGGGTGAACTGCTGTATTTTGTATCAGAGTGTTATAATAACCTTGCCGCCGTAGTTAGGTGAAACCTCAACCTTCTTGTCGGTGCCTGCAACTTCGATAGTGAAGGAAGCGCTTGTGTCGGTGTATTCGCACTCAATGTTGCTGCCGTTTCTTGTGGCCTTAAGCTCGAATACCTTGTTAGCCTCGGTGTCGTAAATAACAGCGTTTGCGCTCTTGCCGTCTTCAAGCTCGAATATCTTGAATGTTGTGCCGTTAAGATAATCATACTCGATATCTCTCTCGAACTTACCGAATGCGATTATGCTGTTAGGCTTTGCAAGTGCGGGTATCTCGAAGTATGAACACTTGTGGCGATACCACTTGCCGCCCTCAAATACCTTGCCTGTGATGATGTCTGTCCACCTGCCCTCGGGAACATAGTACTCAGCCATGCTCTCGTCATTGAGTATAGGTGCAACGAGTATATTGTCACCGAACATATACTGTCTGTCGATAGTAAGACAGGTCGGGTCGTCAGCGTAGTCTATCACCATAGCCCTCATTACAGGCACACCTGTCTCGTGAGTCTTGATAGCCTGCGACCAGATGTAGGGCATAAGTGAGCCCTTAAGGTCAACGAAGAATTTGAGCACATCGCAGCTTTCCTCATCAAAGAGCCACGGCACTCTGTATGACTGGTTGCCGTGCAGTCTTGAATGAGATGAGAACATACCGAATGCCGCCCACCTCTTGTAGATGTCGGGTGTTGCAGTTGCCTCAAAGCCTGCCATATCGTGTGATGTGTAGCCAAAGCCTGAAATACACAGCGACAGACAGCCTCTTACGACCTCTGCCATTGAGTTGTAGTTGCCCGAGCAGTCGCCGCCCCAGTGAACAGGGAATTTCTGACCGCCGGTTGTTGCTGAACGTGCGAAGAGACAAGCCTTGTTCTCGCCGTAGAATTCCTTAAGCACGTTGAATACTGTCTCGTTATAGAGATAGGTGTAGTAGTTGTGCATTTTAACAGGGTCAGAGCCGTCAAAGTACTTGATGCCCTTTGTGGGTATTCTCTCACCGAAGTCTGTCTTGAATGTATCAACGCCCATTTCGCAGAGCTTCCTTAAGTATGAAGCATACCACTCTCTTGCTTCGGGGTTAGTAAAGTCAACAATAGCCATACCCGGCTGCCAGCAGTCGGTCTGGAACACGCTGCCGTCTTCGTTCTTGATGAAATAGCCGCCCTTTACGCCCTCATCAAAGAGGCGTGAGCGCTGACCGATGTAGGAGTTTATCCAAACGCAGGTGTGAAGTCCCTTGTCTTCGTGCAGTCTCTTAAGCATTGCCTCAGGCTCGGGGAACTGGCTCTTGTCCCAGTCAAAGTTGCACCACTCAAAGCCCTTCATCCAGAAGCAGTCAAAGTGGAATACCTGCAAGGGAATATTTCTCTCTGCCATGCCGTCGATGAATGATGTTATAGTCTCCTCATCATAGGTGGTGGTGAATGATGTTGTCAGCCACAGACCGAATGAGAATGCGGGGGGCAGAGAAGGCTTGCCTGTAAGGGTCGTGTAGCCCTCGATAGCCTTCTTTATATCGTCGCCGCCGAATACGAAGTATTCAAGGCATTCGCCGGGAACTGTCATCGAAACTTTTGATACGGTATCCGAGCATACCTCGTATGATACCATATCAGAGCTGTTTACGAACACGCCGTAGCCCCTTGATGAAACGAAGAAGGGTATAGACTTGTATGATTGGTCGGAGCAAGTGCCGCCGTCAGCGTTCCATATCTCAACAGTCTGGCCGTTCTTTGCGAATGTTGTGAACTTCTCACCGAAGCCGTAGAAGTACTCGCCAACAGTTGTGTCAAACTGCTCTCTGATGTATGTCTTCTTGTCAGAGTGAGGATAGCTCCAGAATGTATCGTCAGCCTGAACCTGCTCGATAGCACGTCTCTTGAACTCGCTCTCGAATACAATGCCTGTGCTTCTCCAGCCGCCTGATGTAAGCTTCTTGTCCTTGTAGTAGTAGGTAAAGCTCCAGTCGGTCTTTGAAACTACAAGCTTTGTGTCACCCGAGATGAGCACAGCCTGTTTGTCATCAATGATGACCTCGGGCTTGAAATCACCCTCGTTAAGCACAAAGTGGGGGCCGTTGTCAACATAGCCCTTGTAGTGGGTAACGTTTACCTTTATGCAGTCTTTCTGTGTTGAAGTGTATGCTATCTCTAAGTTGGCAGAGCCGAGCATCTGCGAGCGGTTGTAGAATTTAAAGGGTATCGCAAGCACGAGAAAGCCGTTCTCAATGGGCGTTATCTCGAATGCCTGGTCGGCGTAGTTTACCTCATAGCCTTTCTGATTGAGCCAGAAGCCGTCAGCAAATTTCATATAGTTTCCTCCTTAAAACAGTAAAATTTTAATTTCACGATGCTTGGGGCGGTTTTTCGCCCGCTTAGTCCTTTTCAACGAAAAAACTTATCACCTCTTTATATTTTAAAGCATAACGCCTTAAATTGCAATAGAAAAAATATAAACAATGGTATTATATTAGTATTTATTTGTAAATTATTTGTGAAGCGGCATTTGCGGCGTGCGAGAATATTAAACTATGCCTCTATATCACACAAGGCAATTGACGGCTTTGTGGTTTTTAGGGCGTTTTATTCGTCTTCGTCTGAAAATCATAATCTCACATAAATATCAACAACAAGATATTGATAATAAAATATAAAAAACCTCTATATCCGCCACATTTCCCCTATAAACATACATAACTTAAAATTATGCATTTTGCATTATATTTTGTTATTTGCCTATTGACCTTTTGGATAAAATGTGTTATAATATATTAAAATGTATGGCGATTTTCACGGCAAGGAGGAATACATTATGAAGTTTCAGCTAATGGTAAGGCAGAAGCTCGGTGCGGCAATAGGGCAGGAGAGCGAGATGACCCCCTGCACGAATGTCTCACCCGACGGCACTTTTGATGCGGATATGCTCGGTTTTGCAAGGCGTGACTCTAACGCTTACGTCACCGCTTGGGTGAACGGTCAGGGAATGAAGGTAAGAACTCAGAAAGACTGGGTGAAAAATCCCAAGACCAAAGACCTTGAAAAGACCCTTATGGTGCAAAACGGCGCAAAGCCCGAGACATATATCTTCACCCTTAAGCAGTTGTGATGGATCAAGAGGAAATTGTTATGTATTCCTATTATGCAAGACAGCCTATCTTTAACCTGAAAAATGATGCTGTGGCATATGAGCTGCTCTACCGTGATTCGCTGGATA
>CADAGC010000038.1 GCA_902787365.1 uncultured Ruminococcus sp.
ACTGCGGCGGATATAGGCAATCTGACGAAAAATTTGTCGGTCTCAGCTTCGCTGAGACCACGTATACTGACATACAATGGTCGTGCGGTATTGCCTTAAGATACATCGCCGCAGGCGATACCTTAACTGTTAACTGTTAACTACGCCTTGGCTTTATACATACCTTCCGATTTGAGATTTTCGGGTATATCAAATACGTTCTCGCCGTTTACGTCAACTCTCATGCATATTCCCGGCGTGTCTTCCGAAAAGCCCTCCCACATTGTGTGCAGCTTATCAGTCTTCTCAATGCCTAAGTCGCCGAGCAGCGCCCGTGCCCTTGTCTTTTCGGGGGAATATATGCATATCTGCTGATAGTTCATTACATAAACTTCTTCGTTTGATGAGTGCGAGCCGAAGCCGAAGCGTGATATGCCGTCCTGCACAAGCAGCTCGCCGTAGCGCTTCATTATGGCCTTTGCAACGGGTATGGTGCAGTTGTCAAGATAGTAGACATCATACCCCTCGTCATTCTCGTCTGCATTTTTCGGCAGCTCCAAAAAGAAAAACACAGGCTCATCAAGCAGCGCTGTAAAACTGTTTACAAGCTGCGATATCTTCTCAGCGCTCACCACCGCCTCAAAGCCGTCTTCATTCTCGGTGTAGGCGCTTTTTATCTTGTCTGAAAGCTCTACCTCTATGCCTGTTATTAGCTTAAAATCGCTGTTCATTGTTCACACCTCACTATATTCAGCCGCCCGGGCGGGTCGAGCGGTAGCATTCATATGCCCTGCCCTCGTTATCAAAGCGAATAAAAAGAATCTCCTCGGGGTCTGTCCCCAGAAAGCCCTTTTGCGCCTCTTTTACCGTATATCCGCAGGCGGTGTTTTTGTATTCCCCGTCCTCGGCAGGGATGCCGAGCGTGCAGTCAAAGCTGCCATACTCGCCCACTATCTCGGCAGAGCTCTTTCCAATAAAGTCTCTTTCATCATACTTTTCATCACTACAGCCTGTCATAGTCACAAGTCCTGCTGCCAGCACGCAGGCAAGTATTCTGCGTTTCATGGATAAACACCCTCATACTACAAAAATCATCAACATCATTATATCACAGTTTTTACCCTTTGTAAACAGGTCACACACAAAAAATCGCCCCGCAGCAAGCGGAGCGAAAAATCATATTACTTTCTGTACTGAATCCTGTCATTATCAAGTGTGGTGATGTGTGACGGGGTATCCATTGAAGATATCGACATAGCAAAGAGCAGGTCGGTACACTTTACTTCCTTGAGGAAGTCTATTGCGTTTACGTTGAAATATCTGAAATCCACAACATAGATATGCTCAAAGCCGCCCACCATAAAGGGCACCAGCGCATTACCGAAGCTGTCCTTGAATATAACAAGAGTACGGCCGTTTTTAACGTCTGTGTCTATCTGGCAGATAGTTTCATCGCCGCCCATGAATACCGAGTAGGTGTTTACGCCCTCGGCGTAGTCATAGAACAGCACGTCCTCTTTCTTGCCCGTGAAATCCGTGTTGTAGTAGTAGGTCTTGTATTCGTTCTTGGGCTTGAAATAGGTGAATGTGTCGGGATTGTTCTTAAGTTCCTCGTTGTAGTCGGAATACATATACATAGTGCCGCAGAAATCTTCCTTGAAATATCTGCCGTATTCCGAAAGCTCGGGATAGTTTATACCTGCAACCGCCGCAAAGGCCTGCCCTGCGTAGTAAGCGCCGAGGGGCTGCCAGTGGTGGTCGGTACGTGAATAGATATACTCTTCGGTGTGCTTTGCAAGCTCAGAGTATGCGTCTACCGAGATGATGTTTTTGAGGTTTCTGTTCATTACCTCGATGTTGTCGGGCTGGCTTGCAACCGTGTCCTCAAAGTTCTTGGGTATATAGAAAGCCGAGGATATGGGTATGGGCATATTATATACATTTACCTTGCTGCCCAGCTCCTGCTTATACTTGTTTATCGTCTTGGCGTAAAGCTCAGAGTTCTCAAAAAGCCCGTAGAATGCCGAGATAGCTCTTACATTCTTGCCCGAGCCCTCTATGATAACGCTGCCGTAGACAGTTCCCTCGTCAAAGTTTGTTTCCACCTGCTTTACCTGTTCTTTCATGGTGGTTATCTTTTCCTCGGGCTCTGTTTCCTTTGGCTCTTTATCTTCGTCAGACTCATCGCTGCTGTCCTCTGTCAGCACATCTGCAATGTTTACATTGGCTGTCGCCGTTGTTACTATCTTTGAAGGCTCTTCGAGCACCTCTTTCTTGACCGCTTTTACATTTGAGGATATCTTTATTTCCTCCTTGGAGCCGTAGTGCGAGGTTATGTCAGCGCCTATTCTTTTAAGGTTCTCTCTGTCGGGCACGGTGTCGGTGAAATACTCGGTCACGCCCTTAGCATAGCTGCCGTCAAGGTAGCTTTCCACAGAAAAGCTCGGCATGGTGGCGAGCATTCTGTTCTCTGAGTTTATAAAGCCGCTTTCTCTGTCAGCAAACAGCAGATATGCGAAAATGCCGAATATACACATCAGGCAGGCTGCCGCATTGATAAAGCGAAACTCCGACTTATAGAAGTTAGGCTCTCTCTTCTTAGGCGGCTCAACGTGATAAAGCTCCTCAAAAAGCCTGTCATACTCCTCCTTGGAGGTCAGCTGCTCGTGTTCAAGCTCTTCCTCCTCGCCCTCGTAGGTGGGTATCTTTACAACAGCGTCCTCCTCCTTGAATATAACGGGGATAGGGCCTGTCTTATCAAGCACAGAGTCATCATTCTCTTTGCTCTTTTCTTCCTTTATCACAGGGAAAGGCATGAGCATATCGTCATCATCATCGGCAGGCTTTTCTTCTGTCTTTTCCGCCTGCGGCTCTTCCTTTGCCTTTTCTTTGTCTTTTTCTTTGTTCTTGTCCTTTTTGGCTTTTTTGCTCTCTTCAAGGGCTATGAACTGCTCGTCTATGTCAGACTTTGTTTCGGCGGCGGTCTTTTCGTCCACCTTTTCCCAGTCCTCACCCACAAGGCTGTCAAAGCTGCCAAGCTGCCCTAAGCTCTCGGCAAACAGCTTGTCGAGCTTTTCAAGCTGCTTTGAGGGGTCAAAGCTGCCGTCAAGGGGCTGTTTTTCCTTTTTACTCATAATATCTCTCCAATTACACTAAATCAGAACCTGAAATACAGGAATGGGTTGTTTGTGGTGTTTACAAGCAGTATGCTGCAAATAAGCAGTATAGCTATATTGCACACAACGCCTGCTGACTGTATCACTACAGCACTTGTCTTGCGCTTCATGCAAAGCTCCTTGACCTTGGGAACTACGGGCATCGCAAAGAGCACAACTGCCATAAGCAGGTAAATGTTGTTCTTTATGACTGTCTTGGTTATCGTGTCGGTAAACGGGTTGCCGTTAGCGCCCACCGTTGCCTTGAAGAATTTGAGCAGCGGGCCGTTCTGGTCAAAGTAGAATATGCCGAAGCCAAATGCCACAACGAGCTTTGTGTAGATATGCAGTATCACAGCGGGGCATTTTTTAAGGTTATCCTTACCTATGCCTATCTCTAAAAGCAGGAACAGACCGAAGTATAAGCCCCACAGAGGAAAGTTCCAGCTTGCGCCGTGCCATAGGCCAGTCAGCGACCAGACAATCATAATATTGAGCAGATGTCTGCCCTTGCTGACCCTGTTGCCGCCAAGGGGTATATACACATAATCCCTGAACCACGAGGAAAGGGATATATGCCACCTGCGCCAGAATTCGGATATGGTCTTTGATATCATGGGGTATTTGAAGTTCTCATCAAAGTGGAAGCCGAATATACGCCCAAGGCCTATAGCTATATCTGAATAACCCGAAAAATCATAGTAATACTGAAGCGCCACCATAGCGCCGCCAAACCAAGCACCTGTGATCGATACTGTGCTTACTGCCGCATAGCCGTCAGCCGCTTCACCGAAACAGGTGGTGACTATCTTGCCGATGCCGTTTGCGATGATGACCTTTTTGCCGAGGCCTAAGATTATTCTCGATACGCCCTCTGATATCATCTGCATATCAGTCGTGCGGTATTCTATCTCTTCACCGATAGTGGAATAGCGCACGATAGGCCCTGCCACAAGCTGCGGGAAGAGGGAAACATACATCAAGAACTTAAAGAAGTTTTTCTGCGTGGGAACTCTGTTCCGGTAGCAGTCTATAGTATAGGATATAGTCTGGAAAGTATAGAACGATATGCCTATAGGAAGGCTTATCTTGGGCACGGTAAACTGCGTGCCAATAAGGTTGTTGACATTCTCGACTATAAAGCCCGAATACTTGAACGCCACTAAAAGCCCCAAATTAATTATCAGCGAGCAGACAACAGCGCCCTTTGCCGCCGCCTTGCCCCGGTTTTTTTCTATCACAAGGCCGTTTATATAATCGACAATGGATGAGAATATCAAAAGTGTCACCCATATCGGCTCGCCCCATGCATAGAATACCAGCGAGAACACTATAAGCACGCCGTTTCTGATATGAAGATTACGTGTCATAAAATAGAATATCAGACAAACGGGCATAAAGAAATACAGAAAAAACAGGTCTGCAAAAACCAATGTGTACTCTCCTTTACAGTAAAATCATCTTTATGAGTACAAAAAACTACACATATCGACATACAAGTTATATTATAACACACAAATACAAGATTTGTCAATAAAAAAATGCAACAAAAAACGCCCCTGAGGGACGTTTTTCTTGTCAATTGTCAATCATCTATTATGCTCTTGACGGGTGCATTATCCCGCTCAGCCTTGATCTTGCGGTATTTGAGATAACGCCTTACAAGGTCGATCAGCAAAAGCACCAGTCCCAGCCCGAAAAACGCAAGCTCGGGGTAATGGCGGTAGATATAGGTCTTGTCGAGATGAAGTATATCCGAATCGGTGATATAGTTTTCTTCAAGTCTTTTTCGTATTGTTTCTACAAGAAATACGGCTGTCTTCATATATAATATAGTTCCGACGGCGTTAAGTGCGAATGAGACGATATACTTTTTAAAAAACATAAGTATGAGCGCTGCCAGCAGCAAAATGACACCTATCAGCATAAAAACAGCGTATTTTTTCTCTATCTCTTCGATATAGCCGCCGAATATGCCTATTACCGTCACCCCGCCGTAGAAAAAGCAGGAATACAGATAAACGCCCACGGCTAATATTTTAAGCACAAGGCAGACTATCGGCTCTTTTTTTAAAAGCTTTACCGAGGACAAGCTAAGCCCCGATTTTTTGGCAGCCTTTTCCTTAAGTTCCTGTTCTTGCTTTTGTGCTTCCTTTTTCTCGGCTATCTGCTTTAATGATTGCTCCTTAAGCCGTTCTTTTTTGGATTTCAATTAAAATATCACCCTTTTTTGAAGAATACATTACACATTATAACATATAAGACTGATTTTTGCAACACAATTTTTTTCTTTAATAGAAATAAATTTATGCGCTGCCAATGAAAATAATACTTGCTTTGCCATTTGAATTAAAAATGCAAAAAAGCCAAAAATAAAAGTAAACACAAAACAAACAGAAAGGAAGTAATCAAAATGAAAAGATTTTTCAAACGTGCGGCGGTGATACTGGGGGCGGCGGCACTTTGCATTCTCGGCGTTACGGGATATTATTCCGACACATTGCCCGACAGCATATTCACGGGCGGCGAGCCTGCGCTTTACACCTTTTTTGACATAACCGCCGAGGGCAGCGACACGGTAGAAGCGGCGGCAGGTGCCGAAACCTCACGCACCTACACGCTCAAGCTCTTCGGCTCGGTGCCGATAAAGGACATTGAAGCAAACACGCAGACGCCGCCAATGCTCATTCCCTGCGGCGAGCCGTTTGGCATACGGCTGATAACAGACGGCGTGCTGGTGATAGATTTGCAGGCAAGCGGCGGGTTTGACGGGCGCCTTGCCTGCCCTGCGGCGAGATGCGGAATCCGCATTGGCGACATAATCACAAGCGTTGACGGGCAGAGCGTTTCGTCAAACGACGACATCTCAAAAATAGTAGAGCAAAGCGGCGGCGAGCCTGTGGCCGTGACCCTGAAACGGGGCGACGAGGTGATGAGCATGACGCTGACCCCCGAGCTTGCGGGCGGGAAATACCGTGCGGGAATGTGGGTGAGAGATTCATCGGCGGGGATAGGAACGCTGACCTTTTATGATGAGAAAAGCGGCGGCTTCGGCGGGCTCGGCCACCCGATTTGCGACGCCGACACAAGACAGCCCCTCCCCCTCTCTGACGGGAATGTGGGCGAAGTGAAGATAAAAGGCACGCAGAAAAGCGTAGAGGGCGACCCCGGCGAGCTGATAGGGAAATTTCAGTCATCGCAGGCGACGGGGGTGCTGACATCAAACACCAACTGCGGGGTGTTCGGGCGAATGTTCTCTTCCCCCTCAAAGCACGAGGCGCTGCCGCTTGGCTACAAGCAGGAGGTACACACGGGCAGGGCGTTCATCTACACCACCATTGACGAGGGCGAGCCGCAGGCATTTGAGATAGAGATAGAAAGCGTTGATATGTCGGACGATGCTGCGCACTCAATGGTGATAAAGATAACCGACCCCGAGCTGCTCGAAAAGACGGGCGGCATTGTTCAGGGCATGAGCGGCAGCCCGATAATTCAGGACAGAAAGCTCGTAGGCGCCGTGACGCACGTTTTCACCGAAGACCCCACGAGGGGCTACGGGGTGTTTGCCGAGAAAATGTATATAACCATGAGAGAAAGTGCGGGATAAAGGCGGCGTTTTGTCGCAAAAACGCACAAAGGGCGGTTTACGCTGTTATGCGGGAGTTTAAGCTCAAAATATAGCTATCTGTTATATTTATTCTGTTTTATTAGGTTATTATGCATAGTTTAGAGAGTATTTGTTTGTGAAAAATCCCGAAAAAGTATTGATTTTTGATTTGGCGTATGATATGATAGATATTGTAAGGAAAAATCGTGCGCACAGATTACAAATACAATAAAATCAACGGAGGAAACAACAATGACAGGCAAAATAAAGATACTAATAGGTGACGATTCGGCGCAGTACGGTGTGGCAACGGCATCAGCTCTGCGAAGCATGGGATTTTTCGTGATAACAAGAGCCAAAGACGGGGCGAGGATATTTGAAGCGATAAGAAACGAGCAGCCCGACGTGGTGGTATGCGATGCGGTGATACCCTCGCTCGATGCGATAGAGATGATAAGAAAAGCACACAGTCTGACGAAAAAGCCGCTGTTCATAATAACCAGCAGCTACGAGAACGCCTTTATAGAGCAGCAGGTGATGCAGGCGGGGGCGGCGTATTTCATGCTGCGCCCCTTTGATGTGAATGTCTTAGGCGAGAGGATAAAGGCGCTTTTAGAGATAGATTCTGACATTCACAGCGGCATGGTACAGAGCGCCCACAAGCCCCTTGACCCGACGTCTTTAGAGATAATAGTTACCGACATCATTCATCAGATAGGCGTACCTGCACACATCAAGGGCTACCACTATCTACGTGAGGCGATAATCAGCTCGGTCAACGACCGTGAGATGCTCGAAAGTGTGACGAAAATACTCTACCCGACGGTAGCGAAGAAATTCTCCACCACATCTTCGAGGGTAGAGCGTGCGATACGCCACGCCATTGAGATAGCGTGGGACAGGGGCGACATTGACACGCTCAATTCGTTTTTCGGCTACACGGTGAACACGGGCAAGGGCAAGCCCACAAACAGCGAGTTCATAGCGCTTATCACGGACAAGATATGCCTTAAATATAGGGCGAAGATCTCGGCGTGAGGGCAGAAAAATATCCCCCTGCGGGTGCAGGGGGATATTTTTTACCATTCAATCTCATCAAGTTTACTTGCCCATCTAAAACCAGATGGGTATATATTCTCATTATATTCACGTGGAACATACCCGAGCGAATCCAGTTCATAATTCGTCCATGTAAGATTATAATTACTTGTATATCCTTCTTTAATGTGTGGATACTTATAATATGAATAATAAAAACCGCCCGTAACCTTTTTATCAGGGAAAATGGATATTACATCATCAGCCATATTCTTCACATAGTTTTTTAGTATATTTGCAGTCTCATTTTTTTGAGATTGAGTATATTCCCTCGAATATTCATAATTATATTCAATAATAGTTAGTGCATCGTCTATCTTTATACAATAATCATATGATTCATAATTAGTAGTTCCTTTATATACAGTTATACTAAGGTTTTTCACATCTCCAAGAGGAGTAGTTACGCCTTCTGAATACTTATTATTCAAGTATTCTTCAAGAGATTTATCGTCTGTAATCATTTTTTGACCACAATAAACACAACTTCCTCCATAACCTATTTTATGTTCAGCTTTTTCACCCTTAGCCTTGCCACAAACCGAACATTTTTTCGGTGATAGACACGTTGCTTTTTCCCATTTATGTCCCAAAGCATCTCCTTTAGTTGTACCACATACGCTACAAGTTTTGGGCTTAGTACAAGTAGCTTTTTTCCACTTGTGGCCCAATGCTTTTCCTTTTGTTTTCCCGCACACAGTACAGGTTTTAGGCTTAGTACAAGTAGCTTCCTGCCACGTATGTCCACCTTTTTTACCCTCTGTTTTTCCACAATCAAGGCAAGTTTTGGGAGAAAGACAGTCCGCTTCAGCCCATTTATGAATATGTTCGGTCGTAACTGTTGTAGATACTGATGTTGAAGCTGTTGTGACGTTTGAGACATAATCATTTGAGTATGATTCATCTGTATTACCACAAGCAGAAAGAATACATATTAAAAAAAGAATTAAACAGTATAATGTTTTCTTCATATCTAATCCACCTCACACATTCTATCTATTCATTCTCATACATTACTTGAAGTCCTTGATCAGGGTGATATAGATATGTAATCTTTATACCATTATCTGTTATAGTCTGAGTACCATCAAGCGCTCTAACATGATTTAATTTTTCACTTGTTGCCTCAGATATTCCAAGTTTCTCATGAACCAAATTGAGCATCTCAACATATATTGCAACCATCATAGCGCTATTGCCGCCTTTGACATCTGTCGGATTAGTATCAATAGATAAATACGAGCCGTCTGACGCAACCTTAAGCGCACCAGTTGTTACCGCTTCAAAGTATTTTGCATCCATTGTAGCAACGACAGAATCATAAATTTCTTTAAAATCTGCACCCTTTTTTTCATCTTGAACAGTAGTCGTAGTTGTCGCCGCAGTAGCCTCACCACCATTATTACCAGTATTAGATGTCTCACCACACCCTGTCAGACACCCAAGCGACAGGCAAAACGCCACAGCCAAACTTAATAATTTCTTCATAAAATCACCTTCCTCGCATATAATAATAACGCCAATTAACACAATAGTGTGTTATTTTATATTATAATAGCACAATTTTTACTCTTTGTCAACACAAATTTGTGTTAATTTGCTACAATATATACAGAATTCAAAGGAGGGTTTACCATGGCAGTTTATCAGCGCATAAGAGACTTACGTGAAGATGCGGATATGACACAGAAGCAGGCTGCCGAAAAGCTGTTTTTACAGCTGACCCAGTACCGCCGCTATGAGTGCGGCGACAGCGAGGTACCCCTCAACATCGCTATAAACATAGCAAAACTCTACAACGTCTCTCTTGATTACATCGCAGGTATCTCCGAGCACAAAGAGGGGCTTACAAGGTCATCGCTTGATGAGCTGGAAACACAGCTTATCTACGAATTCAGGCGGCTTGATGACGTATGCAAGGGCAGACTTTTAGAGAGAGCAAGATTTTTAAGGGATATGTGAGCAGTAAAAAGGCCTGTGCCTTTTATTTTTTTGCAAAAAATCATTGACAAGCCGCTCAAAGTATGTTATAATATTTTGGTGATGAAAACAGCGAGGTGTGGCTCAGTTTGGTAGAGCGCTGCGTTCGGGACGCAGAGGCCGCAGGTTCAAGTCCTGTCACCTCGACCATAAATCTCCGCAGAAAGGGTATGTAAGCCCTTGATGCGGAGTTTTTTTATGAGGTTTTGCATAAGATGATATCAGCCTATTGTCTTTAAGCATTTCAATACCGCACGGCACAAAAAAACGGGAACGGTCAAAGAAAAACCGTTCCCGAAATGTATTTTCAGACTACCTCCCACACTTCGCCCATGTTCTGCGGGGCGTTTTGGGGTATGCAGCCCTTGCAGTGTGCAGGGTCGCAGCCCGAGCAGCTGCCGCCGCATCTTTCTTGTGACGAGAATGACACCCGCCTAAGCGCACCCGTGTATTCAAGAAATTCAAGCTGCCTGCTTATGTCCTCGGGGGTGGTGTGAAGTTCGTAAGCAAGCTGCTCTACTGTGCGTGAGTTGCCGTCTTTTAGAAGTTTTAGAAGTTCTCTCATAGCTCACCTCATCAGAATATCAGAAGCCCGATATGATATGCAGGAGAGCAGCAGCGATGTGAGAATGTAATACGCCGCTATCTTCGCCGTCCATTATTCATTCTCCTTTTCTTTCTCGTATTTTTCGAACAGCGCTTTTCTGAGATTTCTATATTTTGTCGCTATCGGTCCATCCAAACCGAAAAGCGTTCCGTTCTTTTTTGCTTGTTGTATTTCTGCTATTTCTAATTCTTCCAGTTCTGTTAATTTAATCTTTAGTTCATGCTTAGTCATATCTTTGTCCTCCTATATCCATATCCTCTGCTTGAAGCAAATTCAATAACTAAACTATGCCTATGATTTTCAAAAGTGTTCCAATCTTCGGGTTCTGAATCAACATTTGAAAAAATACGGCTTACTTCATATCTAAATTTATGATCGCAGCCTCTTAATGTCTGCAACTCATATTTTTCAAACAAATCCAAATCGACATTACTGAAAGAATACTCAGTTTCGGATTTTACATGGTTATGCGATACAATAGCACCTCGAAGTTTGTCTTGCAAATCGATATCTGGGTACACTTCATTTTTAACACCAAAACAATGATAAATCTCTCCGCTTTTTGTTATAACACAGGCAGTCTCATAGTCTTTGCCTACAGCATTTGTTTCAAAATCTTTCAATTCCCTTTCAATCGCCGCATTATCATTGATGTCAATCTTCTTGATAAACTTAGGAGGATCATGCGGTTCGTCTTGGTAGCCCACACTGTCTGCTTCAAATCCAATTATACCACTTTCCCCCGAATTGTCAACCCCACTCCCCGAACAGAACTTCCCGTCGGGGCCGTGATTATGATTATACCTAAGCGCAAGCGGATATAGGTCAAACTCCACCTCAAAATACACCTGCATAGCTCTTATATGCTCTAACGCTGCTCTTATTTCGCTGTACCTATCGTTCATCATAATGCCGCCTTTGCTTGAAGATCATTGTTTTTACAATAATATCATATATTTTTCGGAAAAATCGGAAAGCTATAAAATTTTTTATAAAAAAAGCACCCGCCGCCGATTTTTCATCGACAGCAGGTGCGCTGTGTGCTATATTCTGTTTTACCCGGGGAGAAATGGGGTATATGAGTTATAAATCGTCTTCTTCAAGCTCTTTGTCATCAACTATCTCGGGCTCAGGAAAAAAGCCTTTTCTTGCAAGAATTACCATTACATCATCTAAAGTCTTGTTTTTGCTTTTTTTAACGATTTCAAGCATTTCATCTGCGCAATCATTCTGATGGGCAACAAGACAAGCGATAACAATGGCGTTTTCTCTATCATTATCAACTGTTTCTTCATCAGAAACATACTTCAAAGACCATAAAGCGTCTCTGAGAGCGCTTTCACTTTGAGTTAATACAGCCACATTATCCCTTCTTTCTGATCTTTCTTATAAAGTCCTCGTTACCATCTATTGGTATCTTATATTTAAAGCTATACGAACCAAATCCATTGACCGTAAATCTGTAGAAATGATTACGATTTGAATAGTTGTGAATCTTTGTTCCTGGCTTTAGATTTGGATACTCTGTCGCAATTTGATGAGAAAGCCTCGTCTTTTCATTGATACCAATTTTTTGAGGTTTCGGTCTTTTCTTAATTATACCACTTTTCTCTGATTTGTCAATACTATTTCCCGAATCACCTCCACCTATCCCACCGCCGAGATCAGGTGCGTGCTTAGTGCCTCCGCCCGAAATAAACTTCCCGTCGGCTCCGTGATTGGGGTTGAATCTCTCTTCGCCTATCTTCACCCCGCCCTCGCCGAGCTTGGTGGTCTGATTGGTGTTAGGTGTGTAAACCGTCTTGGTCTTCGGATCATAGAGAACATCATCAAGGCCTAAAGTGATAAAGTCAAGGCCGAGCGATTCAAGGCTATCATCGTGTCACGTGAATAGATGAGCACGGGGCGGTTTTTGTCGTTTTTGATGATGCTTACCCTGCACCCGGGTGTCAGGCCTATCGAGGTTATGCGCCCGATAAACCGTGTGTCGCCGTCAAGGCCGCTGATAACGGCTTTGGCGTTTTCTTTAAGCTCTCCCAGTTTCATTCTTTTACCTCCCTGAAGTCTGTGAGTGTGTATGAAGTGCCCGATAAAAGCTCTGCCGCCTCACGGCGCTCGAGCCTGTGTTTTGAATACATCACAGCCGTTTTACTCTTAAGCTCTGCCCTTGCCATGATACCCTCTCTCGAATTAAAGGCATTCTCTGCGTTTCTTACACAGCCTGCGCAGACCATGCCCTCTATCCCGATCCGGTATCTGTATGGGTAGTGTGATATATCCCTGTCTTCGGCGCTTACCTTTGCCGCAGTGCTTTCGTGCTCGCCGCAGCAGCTGCCGCCGTGTCTTAGCTTTCTTATTATGAGAGCTGCAAGCAAAGCTATAGCAGCGGCGGCTATAATAACAGGCACTTTTTTCACTCCTTTTGAGTTAGCAGTAGCTAACTATACAGCATAAAAATACGGTTAGCAACTTCTAACCGTATACATTATATCACGTTACATCATCTATGTCAATGACGGAAATATGAACTTTTTAGGTATATATACAAAGCGCTGCCTGCGTGCGGCTTTCACAATGCACGCAAAAAATCCTCCCGACACCTTGACTATATTCCCAAAATCGGGTATAATGATTATGGTTATCCCGCTGACACGCCACGAGATGATGCTAAGGGAGCTTAAGCGCAGACCCGACCGCATAAATATCCTGTCCGCCCGGCGGATTTTTTGTATAAGGGGGCTTGGCAATGGAAAAGGATATACTTGTAAAACAGCAGCGTATCGCAGCCCTGCTTTTGGCGTGGCGCATACCCGGAACTGTGACCTCATTCATATCGGCAGTTGCCAGCCGCTCAATGGTGCTGTGGCTCGAATTTATCGAGCAGGTGAGCATACTTCTCCCGGGGTTTATACTGGCGTTTCTTTCCTACAAGCTGGGCAGAAGCCTTAAATTCCGCTTCAACTACGGCACGGGCAAGGTCGAAGCTATCGGGGCGCTGAGCTGCGAGATGTTTGACATAGCAGGGCTTAGCTGCATAGTGTTCTTTTCAATAAGAAACCTCATACACGGCAACCACGAGGAGGGCTCGCTTAAGTTTGCACTCATGATGAGCGTTCTCGGGCTTATCATTGACCTGTTCATTCTGACCCGTCAGCGCAAGCTCACCCAAAAAGAACACAGCAAGATGCTGCACACCGCCTACGTCAGCGCACAAAAGGAATTCTGGTTCGACATAATCTCGATAATCACCCTGAGAATAAGCATAGCGTTCAAAGAAAGCTCGTGGATAAGGTATTTCCCGAATGTGGTGTGCCTGATAATGGTAGTGCCCTTTGCATATATGGTGCTAAAAGCCATGAAAGGCTCGGTGGCCGAGCTGCTTGACCGCACGCTTGATGAGGAGATACAGCTGCAGATAGTCAAGGTGCTCACCGAGCATTACGGCGACTATGAGGGCTTTTCCGAAGTGCGCAGCAGGGTAAGCGGCAGAAGCAAGCTGATAGACATCGGCCTGCGCTTCTCCCCCGATATGCCATATGGCAGAGTGCGTGAGATAGCACAGGAGATAAGCGCCGAAATAGCTGAAAAGATAGGCGACTGCACGGTGAATATCATAATCGAATAAAAGACTCCCCTTACAGCACGCAGGCTTTAAGGGGAGTTTTATTGTTTTAATCATTTCTTCTGTGAACGCCGATTATGAGCTTTTCACCGTCGCCCTCACGCACAAGGGCGGCTTTAAGCTCAACAGCCATAAGGCTGTCACCGAAATTAAGGTGATACCTCAGTGAATACTGCCCTGTGCTCTTGACAGAGCCAAGTATATTTTCCTTGGTAAAGCTTGCAGCAAAGTCTTCATACTCATCGGCAGGCATAACATTCTTGCAGTCAAGCCTTGACTGCTCATAGAAATTCTTGCCCTCTATCGAAAGGCCAAACGACTTATAGCTCTCAGCAGCATTGTACTGGATAAAGTCATCAGTTTCAAGGTCAACGAAATAGATGCAGATATAGTCGCCCGACAGCGCCATTATACGTGAGAAGATTATCTCGTTGCGGCGTGCCTGGTCTACGAGCATCTTCTGTTTCATCTGAATATCAACATTGCTGACACCTATTATCAAATGCATAGGGTCATGCTGCATACGCATACCCTTCATCATAACATATATCGGCTCATCTTCGATCAGGAGCCTGTATGTTATCGCAAACTGTCCCTGCCTGTCTATAGTGCCTATGACGTTTTTCTTGGTGAAGTTCTTTACGAAATTCTCGCTGTCCTCGGGATGGATATACTTCATAGCATCGCTGCGGCTCTGCTCAAAGAAGTTATCGCCGTGTCTTTCAACGGCAAGCTCTTCAAAGCCCGCCTTTGAGGTATACTCTATAAACCTTTCGTCATTAATGTTGACATAGAAGAGGTTAAAGTAGTCGGCGGCAAGCGCCCTTGCAATATTTGCATATGTTGCGCCCTGCTCGTTGCTTGTTACCGAAAGCACCACGACAGCCGTTGCGACTGTGCCGTTTACGGGGTTGACCGCTATTCGGCGCATACACGAATGCACCTGCGAACCGTCGGGCATGGTTTCGTCGATATAGATAAGCCCGTCATCATTTACGCTCCTCATAAGCCCTTTCATAAAGGACGATGCCATCGCTGCGGGGTTATTGAAGAAAGGCTCGGGCTTATCGGTTATGGTGAGTTTGAAGCTGCGGAACATAAAGTCTCTGTAGGTCTGGTTAGTCCTCGCAAAGCGCACCTGACCGTTATGTATCTCGATTATGCCCATAGGTATAGTGCTGAATATGTTATCGAACTCGCCGTGGTTTTCCTGTGTCATCACCGAGAGGTCGTGCAGGTTTACTCTGCCTATCTGCTCGAAATAGCGTGACTCGTCGGGGTTTTCAAAGCCTATCTGAGCATTTGTGCGGTATCTTTCAAGTATCTTATCAAGCGGTATAGGCTTACAGAAATAGTAGCCCTGTAGTTTAGAGCAGCCCGTTTCCTGCAAGAACTGCACCTGCTCCTGCGTTTCAACACCCTCGCATATGGTGTCGATATCAAGAGCCGTAGCCATTTTAAGAAGCTCGGTAAGTATTATCTTGGAGTTGTTGCCCTCATCAAACTGCCGCATAAAGTGCATATCGAACTTGATAAGGTCAAACCTTATGCTTTGCAGAACGTCAAGCGAGGAATAGCCGCTGCCGAAGTCGTCCATCCACACGGCAAAGCCCTGCTCTCTGAATCTGTCTACCTGTAGCTTGATAAAGTCAAAATCCTGCCCGAGAACGCTCTCGGTTATCTCTATTGTGAGAAGGCTGCGGCTTATGCCTGCTTCATCGACACGGCGGCATATCTCCTCCACCATATCGCAGCAGTCAAAATCCGAGCGTGATAAGTTTACAGACTGGGGAACAAGCGCAAGCCCCTCCTGCTCCATCGTTTTTATCTTTTTAAGCACTGTATCTACCACGTAGAGGTCGAGCTTATAAATAAGGCCGTGCTCCTCTAAAACGGGTATAAAATCGGCAGGCGACATAAAGCCCTTAAGCGGGTCTATCCACCTTGCAAGCGCTTCTTCGTCGCAGACCCTGCCGTTTACGGCACGAACTATCGGCTGATAATACACCTTTATCCAGCCCTCTTCGATAGCACGGTCAAGGTGCGCTATGATATACTGCTGCTTCTCCTCGGTGTCCATCATATTTGTGTTATAATAGCTGTATGCGCTGGTATAGCTGCCGCTTAGCGTGTCGCAGGCAAACTTTGCCCTGTCGCAGGCGGTGCTTGCAACTATGCCCTCATACCAATGCAGATATATGCCCACGTGCAGGCACAAAGAGCGTGAGCCGTTAAGGGTCTTGCAGTCTTCAAAGAGCCGCTCAAGGGTCGGCTCAAGGTTATCATTGGTGGTTATGACCGCAAAATGGTCCTGCCCGAGGCGACAGCAGTTCTCGTTGCCAAAATAATCAGCGAGCGTTCTTGCAAAGCTTCTAAGCAGCCTGTCGCCCTCAGCAAAGCCGTATTTATGGTTGAAATACTTCATTCCCGTGAAATCCGTATACAGCAAAGCAGGGTGAGCGTCCTTGCTTAAAAGCTCGGTCTTCTTTACAGTAGCAAGCTCGAAGAAATAAGTCATACTCGGCAGACCCGAAAGGTGGTCATAAACGCTGGCACGCACAAAGCTTTTGTCGTGTATGGCGTTTTTTAGCGTGCGCTCGAGCTGGCCGTCGGACGAATCGGCCTCGTTATAGGGGCCTTCGTTTATATACCAGACCTGCGCTATCTGCACACCGGTATGGGTGGTGATATGGTCGCCCTGTGCGTGGATCATATTATAGCCCTCGCCATTAGGTGCCTTTGAGCGGTAGATAACGTCATACCTGCCACCCTCGGTAGCAAAGCGCACCGCCGCATCTGCGATACGTGCAGCGTCCTCGGGGTGGGTGTCCTTATACATATTATTATCCATATCATAATAGGCCTGCTTGATATCGGTATAGCCGAACATCTCACAGAAGCCCCTTGACAGCACGAGTGTGACTACCCTATTATCAACAAACTGATACATAGCAAAGGGCATACCCGATAATTCGAGCGCTCTCATCTCGATATCGGTAAATCTGAATCTCTCCATAATCCTCTCACCTCTGACTGCATTTAGCCGTTCTATTTTTCTGCAAATGCATACTATTGTATAAATTATAACAGAAAATTCAACATTTGTCAATCACTTTGGACATAATAATGCGGCAATTTGTTGCAATTGCCGCATATATGATATTAAGGTCTCTTCGAGCCGCACTCTCTGCAAAAGCGCCCCTCGTTTAGTGCATAGCCGCAGCAGGGGCATTTCCAGCAGCCTAAGGCGGGCGCTTCGTCGGGCAGGGGTGCGCCTGCGGCCATGACCAAGGGGTTGTCATTCTGCCCACGGCCTATGAATTCGGCAGATGCTATGCCCTCATCAAGAATCCTGCGGTATTCGTCCTCGACATCGCCTGCGCCCTGCTGCCTTACGGCCTTAAGGTCGATATTGACGGAGGTGTTTATCTGCCCGCCGACGGGGGTGTCGTCATAATACAGCGTCATACCTGCCGAGGAGGAGTGGTCAAACACCACAAACTCCTGAACATACCTAAGCTCGCCCCAGGCAGACATATTCTCACGCTGCGCAAGCTCGCTCACCTGCCCGAGGATATCGGTCGTTGCCTTATAGCAGGTCGCAGTTTCGCTCTCAAAGGGCTTTTTCTGCCTTACGGTTATCATCTGCCCCTCCATGCCTGCCGTCACGCCGACATAGTAGTTGGAGTTTGAGTTCATCATCATTCCGCTCTCGCTAAGGCTAAGAGAGCAGCTCACAAGAGCACCGTGGGCGGTCTTTTTGTCTTTCAGGTCGTTAATGCTTACGGGGGTCGTGTTTTCGGTCATGGTATTACCTCTTTTCTATGGGGTCTACAGTTCTAAAACCATAAATACATCTGAATAAACGTTTGAATTATACTTTTCAGTATCAACAAAGCCGAATCTGCGGTAAAGACTGATAGCCTTTGTACTTGTAGACAGGGAATCAAGAAACATTTTCTTATAGCCTGCTTTTTTAGCCCTTTCTATAGCATAGCCAAGCAGCTTCTTTCCATAGCCCATGCCCTGATACTGCGCTGACAGATATAATGACTTAAGCTCACAGCTTGTGCTGTCGAGTTTTGAAACGGCGACTGTTCCGATGATAATTCCGCTGTCAAACATACACCAAAAGCCGTCAAAATGCTCTGCGATGTTCAGATAATAGCTATGCCTGCCGCTTATATCAAGGCATCTGTTAGATTCGGGCAGACACTTTTCCAAAAACGAGAGCAGGAGCGGCTCATATTCTTTTTGATATTCTATCGGCTCAAAATCTTTTGCTATCATATATCTATCCCTCAAATATGCAATATATCTGCCTACATTATAACACACCCTGCCGCAAAAAGCAACAGAGCGCACGGGATACCCATACGCTCTGAAAAAATCTTATTAAGCTGTAAACTATTACTTCATAGCCTCTTCAACAGCAACTGCGCAAGCAACTGTTGCACCAACCATGGGGTTGTTGCCCATACCGATAAGACCCATCATCTCAACGTGAGCCGGAACGGAGGAAGAACCTGCGAACTGTGCGTCAGAGTGCATTCTGCCCATAGTATCTGTCATACCGTAGGAAGCAGGGCCTGCTGCCATGTTGTCGGGGTGGAGAGTTCTGCCTGTACCGCCGCCGGAAGCAACAGAGAAGTACTTCTTGCCTGCATCTGTGCGCTCTTTCTTATATGTACCTGCAACGGGGTGCTGGAAACGTGTGGGGTTAGTGGAGTTACCTGTGATAGAAACGTCAACATTCTCCTTCCACATGATAGCAACGCCCTCTGTTACATCGTTAGCGCCGTAGCAGTTAACCTTGGAGCGGAGGCCGTCGGAGTAAGCCTTGCGGAATACTTCCTTAACCTCACCTGTGTGGTAATCCATTTCTGTTTCAACGTATGTGAAGCCGTTGATACGTGCGATTATCTGAGCAGCGTCCTTGCCGAGGCCGTTAAGGATAACTCTTAAGGGCTTCTGACGAACCTTGTTAGCCTTCTCAGCGATACCAATAGCGCCCTCAGCAGCAGCGAATGACTCGTGGCCTGCTAAGAATGCGAAGCACTCGGTCTCCTCTTCAAGAAGCATCTTGCCGAGGTTGCCGTGGCCGAGACCAACCTTACGCTGGTCAGCAACAGAACCGGGTATGCAGAAAGCCTGAAGGCCTTCACCGATAGCTGCAGCAGCCTCTGAAGCCTTTGTGCAGCCCTTCTTTATAGCGATAGCGCAGCCTACTGTGTAAGCCCACTTAGCGTTCTCGAAGCAGATAGGCTGAATGCCCTCAACGAGCTTGTAAATGTCAAGACCCTTAGCCTTGCAAACCTCTGCGCACTCCTCGATAGAATTAATGCCGTATTCCTTTATAACAGCAAGTATCTGCTTTTCTCTTCTCTCGTAAGATTCAAATAATGCCATTGCTTAAGCCCTCCTTATTCCTTTCTCGGGTCAACGAGCTTAACAGCGTCGCCAACTCTGCCGTACTGACCCTGAGCCTTCTCAAATGCAGTATTTGCATCGTCGCCTGCCTTGATGAAGTCCATCATCTTGCCGAAGTTTACGAACTTGTAGCCGATGATCTCGTTATCTTCATTAAGTGCGAGCTTTGTAACATAGCCGTCAGTCATTTCAAGGTAACGGGGACCCTTAGCGAGTGTACCGTACATTGTACCTACCTGTGAACGCAGACCCTTGCCCAGATCCTCAAGACCGGCGCCTACTACAAGGCCGCCCTCGGAGAATGCAGACTGTGAACGTCCGTATACTATCTGGAGGAAGAGCTCTCTCATAGCTGTGTTGATAGCATCACATACAAGGTCTGTATTGAGTGCTTCAAGGATAGTTCTGCCGGGGAGTATCTCGGAAGCCATAGCAGCTGAATGAGTCATGCCCGAGCAGCCGATAGTTTCAACGAGTGCCTCCTGTATAACGCCCTCCTTAACATTGAGTGTGAGCTTGCAGGTACCCTGCTGGGGAGCACACCAGCCTATGCCGTGTGTAAAGCCGGAGATATCCTTTATCTCCTTTGCCTTGACCCACTTTGCCTCCTCCGGGATCGGAGCAGCGCCGTGAGCTGCGCCCTGTGCGATAGGACACATCGTTTCTACTTCGTGCGAATAGATCATTACAAAAAACTCCTTTCGTTTTTGAAAATCCGTGGTACCATAATAAAAGCCGATAATTCTGCGCTGTATTTTCGCAAAGTTATCAGCTCCTACGAGCGGTCTTGAATTTTTCCTATTGCACTATAAATTATACACGTTTTTTGTCAAAAAGTCAATAGGCATATATGTTAATTTTCCTTGTTTGACAGACCTGCGCCCGGGGGTGAGATCAGAAAATCACGAAAACGCTTTTGCTGATTTCGCTAAGGTGATTTCTGACCTCATAGCAGGAATATCCCGGGTGCGTTGTTGAATAATCACAAAATCCTCTTATTAAATCGTTACGGATTGTTGTATTAATAATAAAATAATTGCTTCTTTTTTGTCAAATTATGAATATCAAACGTTTTCTTCACCAAATGTTAACGAAAAGTTTTTCGTTTGTCTATCAAAACGTTTTCGCAAAGGTGTATAATTATAGTATGAAATAAAAGTACAATTTATCGTACTTGTGAGCTGACGGAAAGGAGAGTGCGCATAATGCTTAAGAAGTTTTACATCACAAAGGCAGCAGGTGATACTGCACAAGGAGTAAACGCTCCGAGCCTTGACAAGTTCCAGAGAATGGAGCAGCTTAATGATATGCTGCACCTCGGCTGGACGATAAAGGGTTTCAAGGACGACGGAAGTGAAAGCTACTTCCTGCTCGAAAAGGCATAAAACATCGGCGGCAGGCAACTGCCGCCTTTTTAATTCATAATGCAAAATGCATAATGCATAATTAAGGCAACACCGCACAAACATTGTACGTCAGATACTCAGTCAGATTTTTCGTCAGATTGCATAGATTTCTTGAAGGAATACTACCGTATTTCAAGAGAAAGATGTGCAATATGGCGGAAAATCTGCAAGTAGATGGCGTACAAAGGTGCAAACCGGTGGTTGTGCGGTGTTCTGCAAGCGGTTTAATCAGAAGATTTGCTGTGCAGAACAACGACTTGCGGCGAAGCCGTTTTAAAATACATCGCCCGAATGGGCATCTGTGCGACACTGCCGCACTCCTCAATTGTGCATTGAGTATTGTGAACTGTGCATTGAAAAAAGGAGAGAAATAATGGAAATAATCATTCTTGTAGTACTGGCGCTTATAACGGTGCTGTTGGTGGTATTGATATTTATGAGCATGAAGCAGGGCGGCTCGCCGCAGCAGCTTGAGCGGCTCGGCAGTGAGCTAAGGCGTGATGTTGACAGCTCGGTATCAAACATGGGTCAGCTGATAAGCAGCAATATGTCAGAGCGCTTGGGCACGCTGGAACAGCGCATATCAACACTTGAAACAAACAACGAGCAGAAGCTTGAACAGATGCGTGAGACTATGGCAAAGCGCCTTTTCTACATACAGGAGGACAACAACAAAAAGCTTGACGAGATGCGTGCCACCGTTGACGAGCGGCTGCAAAAGAGCTTGGAGGGCAAGATAAGCGAGTCATTCAAGACGGTGAGCGAGCAGCTTGCGGCGGTCTACAAGGGCATAGGCGAGATGCAAAGCATAGCCGCAGGCGTGGGCGACCTCAAAAAGGTGCTCTCAAACGTCAAGACGAGGGGTATTTTGGGCGAGATACAGCTTGGGGCGATACTTTCCGAGATACTCACGCCCGAGCAGTATGACACAGAAGCTGTGACTGTTCCCGGGAGCCGTGAGCACGTTGAGTTTGCAATAAAGCTGCCAGCAGGCGGCGAGGGCGGGCACATCTATCTGCCGATAGACTCAAAGTTTCCCGGAAACACCTACGGGGCTTTACAGGACGCCTACGAATCGGGCGACCCCGACGCCGTAAAGGCTGCCCGCAAGGCTCTCGAAGCCGCTCTTAAAAAGAGTGCGAAAGACATTCGTGACAAATACGTTTCTCCACCGCACACCACCAATTTCGGCATTATGTTCCTGCCATTCGAGGGGCTGTATGCCGAGGCGGTAAATCTCGGAATGGTAGAAACGCTTCAGCGAGATTACAGCATCAGCATTGCAGGGCCTTCGACTATGGCGGCGATACTCAGTTCGCTGCAAATGGGCTTTCAGACCTTACAGATACAAAAGCGCTCGAACGAAGTATGGCAGCTGCTCGCATCTGTCAAGCAGGAGTTTGAGGGCTTTGAGAAAGTTCTCACAAATGCGCAGACAAGAATACGTCAGCTTGATGACGAAATGGACAAGCTTGTGGGCGCACGCACCAAGGCCATACGCAAGAGCCTTGAAAATGTAGACATATCGCACATATCCGACGGGCAGAACGGCTGACAGACCAAACCGCAGGGCTATCAAACTTTTTATTGACAAAACGGGATTTTTGAGATATACTATAAATTATAGAAATATTATCGGGGAGGAAATACAATGTTTTCATCAACCTATGACGCTATAACAACAACATCACTTATAATAAGGCTCGTTTTTGCATTTGCGGGAATGTTCCTCTGGGGCTTTGTATCACGCCACATCGTAAGGTCAAAGGGCTACCCCGACAGCGAGAACCACGGCTTTGCGTGGGGCTTCTGGCTCGGGTGGATAGGCCTTATCGTATGCGTTTGCAAAAAGCCCTACGGCAACCCCATGGATCGCTTCAACCAGTTCGGTCAGCCCGGGCAGTTTGGTCAGTTCAACCAGTACGGGCAGGGCGGCTTCAACAACTTTAACCAGCCCGGCGGCTTCAATCAGCCCAACAACAATATGTACGGCGGCCAGTATCAGCAGCCCCAGCAGCCTACATATCAACAGCCTCAGCAGCCGACTTATCAGCAGCCCACATACCAGCAGCCCACATACCAGCAGCCGCAGCCATATCAGCCCGACTTTTCACAACCGCAGTACGGTCAGCCCGACAACTACTATCAGCAGGCCCCTGACACCAACAAGCAGTACGACAGCGGCGCCGAAATGGACGGCATTGACACAAGCAAACTGACAAATCTTGACGATATGTTCAAATAAAACTAAGCCATAGCGCTCGACGGGTGCTATGGCTTTTTTACAAGGAGTATTATTATGGAAGAGCAATTTATCAGGCTTGACGAAAGCTACTTAGAGCAGGCGGCAGCCCTTTACAAAAGCGCCTTTGCGGGCGAGCCGTGGAATGACGACTGGTCTGACGTGGAACAGCTAAGAGCCTACATAAGCGACATTGCCTGCCAGCAAAACTCGCTGAATTTCGGGCTTATAAGCGGCGGGCGGCTCGTAGCCATTGCCCTTGGCAGCACACGCCACTGGTGGGAGGGCACGAACTACAATTTAGAGGAGCTTTGCATCTCCCCCGATATGCAGGGGCGTGGCATCGGCACACGGTTTTTAGCGCAGATAGAGAGCGAGCTTAAGGCGCTGGGCATTGCGGGGATATTCCTGCAAACCGACATCGACAAGCCGTCTTACCGATTTTACAGGAAGAATGGGTTTGGGGAGCTTACAAAGCACGTTAGTTTTTTTAAAGGGCTGTAAAAGCTGCACAAACCTTTACCCCCCTTTATGCAAAATGGCTGTTTTATGACGTTTATATTGACACTATGCAGTTTATCCATTATAATATCAACAAAGAGCAAAGGAGGTATTCTTATGAAAAGAAAGTCATTTCTGATATCATTACTCATACCCCTCGCCCTCTGCGCCTGCGCCGAGACGGGGACAAGCAGCGAGCCTGTTGCTACCTCTGCACCCGACAGCGTGGTATCATCTGTGCAGGATAGCTCATCACAGGAGGAAAGCTCGGCGGCTGAAAGCTCAAATGAGGACAGCTCACAGACTGACCATGATTCGGGAGAACTCAGCGAAAGCGAATACTACGAACTATCGGGGCTTCATGAGGAATATGAAACAGTCGATGATTTCTTAAACTCAGGCTTTATCGAGAAATACTATGACGGCTACAAGGTATGGCACGACCATGAGGGGATAAACTATATCCCAACAATTGATGACGAGGTGACACAGCGCGGCGTGACGGCACGCTTTGGCCACTACGCCATTCACTACACCTACAAGGGCAAGCCTATGGACGCTTATGTGGATATGCTCTCGGGCAGGTTTGCCTCGGCAGAGGATATATACAACAAGCTGTATAAGCGCTATGCCCGTGACAAGAGCGTGCTAAAGCACCTTAGCTACGACAAAGACAAGGATATTGTGATAAACGATGAAAAAGGAGACGTTATCATAGGCTACGTCTGCACCATAAACAACATAGGCTTAAAAGTCGAAATATCCACCTATGACGAGAAATGCACCATTGATGATATCATCGAGTTTTCACAGCATATAAAGTTTGAATAAACACAAAAACCCGACACCTCATACCGAGATGTCGGGCATTTTTATACCTTAGCGGATAAATTATCTTGCGTCCTCAGCGAAGCCGCTCTCAACGAGCTCAACAAGACCTTCAACAGCAGCCTCTTCGTCAGAGCCGTCAGCAATAACTCTAATTGTTGTGCCGCCAACGATACCGAGCGAAAGAATGCCAAGAAGTGACTTAGCGTTTACTCTTCTCTCTTCCTTTTCGATCCAGATCGAGGACTTGAACTCGTTAGCCTTCTGGATGAAGAATGTTGCCGGACGAGCGTGAAGACCTACCTGATTCTGAACTACTACTTCCTTTAAAGTCATGTTTGATCTCTCCATTCATACATAAAAATTCACGTGATCTATGCGCATCTGCGCAGCCGTTGCATCGGGGAACGCCTATAGGTGCTTTAGCCCTTTGCTATAATATATTATACAAAACATTTCCCCTTCCGTCAACGCAAATTTTGAACAAACAAACTGCTTTTGACGATTTTTTGTAGAATTGCTAATAACGTGGCTAAAATCTTTCAACAATCTTGTGCAATACGTCAAAGACTATTAATCTCATTAAACAGTTTATACAAAATAACTTAACAAACTTAGCAGATTAGTCTAAAATTCTCAAACAATCTGCCCGTCCTCTTCCATAGCCTTGTGAATTATAGCCAAATCTTCATCACTCAGCGAAAGCTTGTCAAGCAGCTCGGGGCGCTTTCTTAAAGTTGTGATAAGACGCTGCTCACGGCGCCATTTTGCGATGTTTGCGTGGTGCCCCGAAAGCAGCAGCGGCGGCACCGCCATACCCTCCCACACCTCGGGACGGGTATACTGGGGATATTCAAGCAGGCCGCTGTAATGGCTCTCGTCCATATAGCCGTCCTCCTGCGCCAGCACGCCGTCAAGCATACGGGCAACGCTGTCAATAAGCACAAGTGCAGGCAGCTCGCCGCCCGTGAGCACGTAGTCGCCTATGGATATCTCCTCATCGACAATTTTGTTAATAATACGCTCGTCAACGCCCTCGTAGTGACCGCAGAGTATGAAGATATTATCCATTTTTGAAAGCTCTATGCAGCGCTTTTGGGTGAGCGTCTTGCCCTGCGGCGACATATAGATGACGTGGGGCTGCTTTCTCGTCATATCGCACACCGCCTGCCAGCAGCGGTATATCGGCTCTGCCTGCATAAGCATTCCCTGCCGCTCGGAGTAGGGCGTGTCGTCCACCCGCCTGTGCTTGTTGAAAGCGTAGTCACGAATATTGTGGCACTCGGCCGTGAATATCCCCTTTTCCCTTGCACGGCCTATGACGCTGGCGCTCAGGTAATTCTCCATAAGCTCGGGGAAAAGGGTAGCAATATCAAATCTCATCAGTCAAACAGTCCCTCCAGCGGAGTTATGAGCATAACGCCGTTTTCAAGGTCAACGCTGTCTATCACGTCGGGTATGGCGGGGATATATTTCTTTTCACTATTACAGTCCGCTATTTCGTACACATCGTTAGCGCCCGTTTCGAGAACATCGGATATTTTGCCGTATTCTTCGTCGGTTTTGCTGTCCTTGACGGTCAGGCCGATAAGATCCTGTCTGAAATATGTGCCCTCGTCAAGCTCGACATCATCTCTGTCCATATAAAGCACACGCCCACGCAGAAGCTTGCCCTGCTCGGGGGTCTCAACGCCCTTTATTTTAAGAAGCGCCTGGTTTTTATGCACCCGTGAGCGCTCTATCTCGACGGGTGTGCCGCTTTTATAGTAAAGTGTGTCAAACTCGCAGATAAAAGCGGGGCTGTCGCACCACGGCTCGACCTTGACCTCGCCCTTTATGCCGAATACCGACACTATTTTTCCTATTTCAAGGTATTTTTTCATAGAGAATATCCTCGTCTTTCTTTTATATATAGTGGAGTGAGATGTGGTAAATCGGGAGTTGCACCGAAAGCCCCGCAAGCCCTTTTTGAGGAAAAGAGCTTGACCCGAAAACCTTCTTGTGATCGTGTTCCCCACAACTACCGATTTATCTAACAATCCTCCCCCATTTTCGCAATCCTCTCATTCACAGTCTGCTCATCATAGCCAAACCATGTCATTTCCCACATAACAAGGGCTGCAAAGCGCTCTTCGCCGTATTCATGCACACAGCTTTCATCGGCCTTATAGCCAAGCAGTTCCGCCCAAGGAATACCGAGCAGGCTGTAGCTCTCACTCTCGCCCTCAAACAGCACATCTGCGCTGTCGTAAGTCTCGCCCTCTCTATAATCATTCACCCTGCGGCAAATTATTGTCGCCTTGTCGTTTATCTCGGGGGTGAGGGCTTTTACGCTTTCAAGAAAGGCACAAAAGCATTCCTTGGTCTTTTGGGTATCGGGCGACTCGCTGCACATAGCTAAGAATTCGTTTATCAGCACGCCTTCGTCGCACTTGGCGACCACCTCATAAAAGTACATAACACCCTCCTAACCGAAGTTATAAGGCGGGGTGAATATGCCCTCCTCGGTGATTATGGCAGTAATAAGCGAATTATCCACCACATCAAATGCGGGGTTTAGGCACTTGACCCCCTCGGGGGCGGTGGGCTTTTCAAAATAGAGGCTCTTTATCTCATCGCCCTCACGCATCTCTATCTCGATATTATCACCGCTTTTGCAGGATTTATCGACAGTAGAAGTAGGGGCGAAAACATAGAAAGGCACGCCGAAGTGTTCGGCATTTATGGCGAGAGAGAGCGAGCCTATCTTGTTTGCGGTGTCGCCGTTTGCGGCTATCCTGTCAGCTCCGATGAAGACGGCGTTTACAAGACCCTTGCTCATAACGAATGCCGCCATATTATCGCAGATAAGCGTAGGCTCAAGCCCTGCCTGCTCAAGCTCGAAAGCCGTGAGCCTTGCCCCCTGCAAAAGCGGCCTTGTTTCGTCAACGTACGGGCGAAGCTTTATGCCCCTTTGTGCAGCGAGCAAAAGCGCACCAAGCCCCGTGCCGAGCCTTGATGTGGCAAGCGCACCTGCGTTACAATGAGTTATCACGCCGTCACCCTCCTTTATTAAGGTAAGGCCGTATTCGGCGATT
Source organism: uncultured Ruminococcus sp. (assembly GCA_902787365.1). GTDB lineage: Bacteria > Bacillota > Clostridia > Oscillospirales > Ruminococcaceae > NK3A76. The sequence goes on from CADAGC010000038.1 coordinate 27,533, forward strand.
TTCTGGCAGGTGTCGATGTCGCTTTGGTGTATCTGCCGGGCTTTGCCATTTAACAGCTCACGCCGCTTGTCGGCAGGCTGACCTTTTGACTGTGAGAGCACATCTTTCATCTGCCCGAGCGCCCACGACAGGTTGACGGCGGTGGGGCGTGATGAGTTAAGGTAATCGCAAAAGCCCACAAGCTCATCATCAAGCTTATCATCGCTCGTATAAAGCGAGCGCACGTAAACACAGTAGCCCGCAAACACGCCTATACACGGCGCACCACGCACGGCAAGGGTCTTGATAGCTTCATACATATCCTCTGCCGATTTTATCTCACGGGTCACAAGGTCATTCGGCAAAAGCCGCTGGTCTATTATAATTATACTGTCGCCCCTGTCGGAAAGCCGCACGGGGTCGGTGGGTAAATATTGCATTTAGTATCTTCCTTTATAATATGGTAAGCAAATTCACAGCCGCAGGCGGCTCGCTCACAGCGCATCTGTTAAAAGTGCGTCGGAGATCTCCTCCACCGAGCGGGCTATGAGCTTTTTGAAAAGCGGGGCGGCCTTGTCGGCGGCCTCCTGCACCTCGGCGTGGGTCAGCGGTGTGGGGCTTATGCCTGCGGCGAGGTTGCACACGCAGGAAACTGCGCAAACTTTCATGCCTGCGTGCCTTGCGGCTATCGCCTCGACTGCGGTGCTCATGCCTACTGCATCTGCGCCCATAGCGGCGAGCATCTTTATCTCGGCAGGCGTCTCAAACGAGGGACCTGTCAGCTGTGCATAAACGCCCTGCTGTATCTTTATGCCGTAATCCTTAGCGGTGTCTTTAAGTATCTTAACAAGCTTTTTGTCATACACCTCGCTCATATCGGGGAAGCGTGTGCCAAGCTCGTCAATATTCTGCCCTATCAGCGGATTGGGAACAAAGGTAGCTATATGGTCGGTGAGAATCATAAAATCGCCCGCCGAGAAGCTCTTGTTGATGCCGCCCGAGGCGTTGGTGAGGAAAAGCACCTTAGCCCCCAGCATACCCATGAGCCTTGCAGGGAGGACAACGTCCTTTATATCATATCCCTCATAATAATGCACCCTGCCCTGCATACACACAACAGGCACATTGTCTATATAGCCGAACACAAAGCGCCCCTTATGCCCCTCAACAGTCGAGCGGGGGAAGCCCTCGATATCGGCATAGTCTATCTCGCACTCTTTCTTTATGCTGTCGGCAAATGCCCCCAGCCCCGAGCCGAGCACCAGCGCTATCTGCGGCACAAAATCGGTGCGCTCTCATAGTTTGTCCTCCTCTTTTCAATGCATAATGCATAATGCAAAATGCATAATTATGGTGTCGGCTTCGCCGACATATTTATAATGACAATTTAGATATCTAACCGCCGCAAGGCGGCCGCCCGAATGGGCATAATTGTGCCGCAGGCACACACATCAATTATGCATTATGCATTTTGCATTATGCATTATTATTGTACCACGAAATCGCCGTGATTGCAAGGGTCATATAAAACCGCTTGCTCATTGAGTTTAAAGTGAAAACACCCCCGTTTTTGTGCAATTTGTATACCGTTCACAAAAAGTTTAGAATTTACAGAATTATTACAGAACTGTCCGTGTTTTAGGGCTGTAAATTCGGGTCTGCCTTTAGAATCAAGGCTTTATAGAGTTATCTTAACAAACAGTTAACACATTTCGGCGCAAAATATGTTACAATTTGTAATAAATAGAGAGCACCAAGCTCCCGAAAGATACGTTTTGAACATTTTTACTATAAACCACTTGCAAAAATTATTTATTTTTGGTATAATAGTAATGAATGATAATGACAGATAAAAGGGTCTGCCATATCCTCAAGTAAAAAAATGTAAGCAGAGGAGTAAAACTTATGTCAAACAGATTATTTCAGAGCGTTGTTCATCAGATGCGTGACACTATCGACTGCACCATAGGCGTTATCGACGAGAATGCCTCGATCATAGCCTGCTCGGAGCTTTCGCAGGTTGGCACGACAAATGAGTTCGTTTCCCTTGATCTGAGCGATTCACACGATATCTTCGTAAGGGACGGCTACACATACAAGCCCTTCGGCGCACATATGAAGCCCGATTATGCTGTATTCGTTGAGGGCACAGACGAGGTGGCCGCTAAGTATGCGAGCATTCTCGCTATAACCCTTTCGAGCATAAAGCAGTATTACGACGAGAAGTATGACAGAAACAACTTCATCAAGAACGTTGTGCTTGATAACGTTCTGCCCGGTGATGTTCATGTAAAGGCAAGAGAGCTTCACTTCAGCTCTGACACGCCGAGAGTAGTTCTGCTCATAAGAATAATATCTTCAAACGATGTTTCGGCTTATGATGTTATACAGAACCTCTTCCCCGACAAGAACAAGGATTTCGTTTTCAACATTACAGAGAGCGACATAGTGCTTGTAAAGGAAGTTTCCTCAGGCATCGACTCCAAGGATCTTGAAAAGCTTGCAAGAAGCATCTCGGATACACTTTCGAGCGAGTTCTACACAAGAGTCAATGTCGGCATAGGTACTGTTGTTGAGGGCGTAAGAGATCTTGCACGCTCATTCAAGGAAGCACAGATCGCACTTGAAGTCGGCAAGGTATTTGATACCGACAAGATAATCGTTTCTTACGACAACTTAGGTATCGCAAGGCTTATCTATCACCTGCCCACAACTCTTTGCGAGACATTCTTAAGAGAAGTATTCAAGAAAGGCTCTATCGAGTCGCTTGACCACGAGACGCTGTTTACCATACAGAAGTTCTTTGAGAACAACCTCAACGTTTCCGAGACATCGAGGAAGCTGTTCGTTCACAGAAATACTCTCGTATACAGACTTGAAAAGATCAAGAAGCTCACAGGCCTTGACCTGAGAGAATTTGACCACGCTATCATCTTCAAGATAGCTCTTATGGTCAAGAAATACTTATCGGCTAACCCCGTTAAGTTCTAAGGTAACGCACATAATAATGCCTGCCATACATAAATATACGGCAGGCATTTGAATTTTTATTAAGGAGTGTAATAATTTGGTAGAGTTCAAGGACGTATCCGTCACCTACACAAGCGGTGTGGATGCGCTTAACAAAGTCAATCTCAAGATCAATGACGGCGACTTTGCATTCGTAGTAGGCCCCTCGGGCGCAGGCAAGTCAACGCTCATTAAGCTGATACTCAAGGAGATAAACGCCACATCGGGCGTTGTCACGGTAAACGGCTTCAACCTTTCAAAGCTAAGACGTGGCAAGGTGCCGAAACTCAGACGCACTATCGGCGTCGTTTTCCAGGATTTCAGACTTATCCCCACAATGACGGTTTATGAAAACATAGCATTCGTGCTGCGTGTTATCGACGCACCTGCAAAGTACATAAGAAGCCGTGTACCCTACGTTATATCGCTTGTAGGGCTAACGGAAAAGTCAAAAGCCTACCCCACCGAGCTTTCGGGCGGTGAACAGCAGCGTGTGGCACTTGCAAGAGCGCTTGTTAACGACCCCAAGCTTATAATCGCAGACGAGCCTACGGGCAACATCGACCCTGCGCTCTCATACGAAATAGTTGAGCTGTTAAAGGGCATAAACGAATGCGGCACCACGATTCTTATGGTAACCCACGAGCACGACATAGTTCGCCACTTCGGCGGAAGAATAATCAATATCAACAAGGGTGTCATATCCTTCGATGAAGTAGTTGGAGGTAAGGGCAAATGAGACTGAGCAGTATGAGATACCTTGTTGGTCAGGGTTTTAAAAGCATCTGGAAAAACAGAATGATGAGCTTTGCATCATTTTGTATAATACTTGTATCACTTTTAATGGTTGGGCTTTCAGCACTTGCATCACTCAACCTTTCAAAGATAATCAACGGCATTGAGGACAAGAGCGAAGCGATAGTTGTTATCAAAGACGGCATCACCGAAGAGGAGAAGACAGCGCTCACAAAGGAGATAACACTTATCCCCAACGTAAACGAGCTGAAATTCTACTCCAAGGAAGAGGCATGGAAGTCAATGGTAGAGGATATGCCCAAGGACGAGCAGGATCTGTTCAAATATGCAGACGACAACCCTCTGCCCGACACATTCAAGATGACGGTAGTTGACATCAAGAAGATGAGCGAGACTACCGCACAGATAAGCTCGATGAAAAACGTTGACTCGGTAAAATCGCCTACATCCTTCACAGATATGCTAATATCCATCCAGAGGGTAGTAACGATAATATCGGCAGCGATAATCATAGCACTTGTGCTGGTTTGTCTTATAATCATATCAAACACCACAAGGGCAAGCGTTTTCACAAGGCGCAAGGAAATAAACATAATGAAATACGTTGGCGCCACCAACACCTTTATCAAGATCCCTTTCTTTATCGAGGGTATGATAGTTGGTATAATCGCAGCAGCCTGTGCGCTTTTCTTGACACAGTTTGCTTACGAGGGCGTATACAAGATATTCAGCACCGACTTCTCGCTTTGGGCAGTTCTCGGTATGCAGAATCTCTATTCGTTTGACAGCCTGTTCAAGATAGTTGCTGTATCCTATGCTGTTGCAGGCGCACTTATCGGCGCTATCGGCACATCTATCAGCACAGGCAAGCACTTAAAGGTATAATAATCACAAAAGCCGCTCGTTTCGGGCGGCTTTAATACAATGCACAATTCATAATTCATAATGCATAATTAAGGTGTTCTGCTTCGCAGGACGTAATCAAAAAAGGACGATCTATGATAAGAAAATACAAAGCCAAAGCCCTGCTTTCCTTTGCTTTGGCGCTCATAATAAGCGTCAGCGCTCTCGGGCAGGGGCAGACGCTGACCGAGGCAGCCGCATCTGAAGCGGCACAGAATCAGCAGGACATAAAGGATAAGAAAAGCAAGATATCAGACCTTGAAAAAAAGCAGGCCGAGCTTGATGAAAAGATAGCCGCCACCAAGGACGACATAAACGCCCAGAAGGAAAACCAGCAGGCCATACAGGAGCAGATAGATACTGTAGGCGAGACGATATCCACCTTAAGCGAATCTATCAAGGCGCTTGATGAGAAGATAGACACCCTCGGCAAAGAGATAACCGAGCAGGAGGTCGCTGTAGCTTCAAAGCGTGAGGAGATAGACAAGGGCATTGACGACTTCAAGGGCAGGCTGCGGGCGCTCTACATAGCGGGCAGCGACAGCTATGCAGACATTCTGCTCGGGTCTGATGATTTTTACGATATGCTGATGAAAATGGAGCTTATAAAGCGTGTCACCGACCACGACAACACCGAGATTGACCGCCTTGTTGCCATAAAGAACGAATACGAGGCGCAGCTTGCGGTGCTTGAAAAGAACCGTGACGACCTGAAAGCTTCAAACGACGAGCTGAAAGCGCAAAAGGAAAAGAACGAGCAGCAAAAGAAAAAGCTCGCAGAGCTGTATGCACAAAGCGAAAAGGTAATAAACGAGCTCAAAAAGAGCGAGGAAGCCTTTGAAAAGAACAAGGAAAAACTACAAGCCGAAAAGGACAAGTTCGAGGCTGACCTACAGGCGCTCTACAAAAAAGAGCAGGAGCGCAAGGCCAAGGAAAAGGCCGAAGCTGAAGCCAAGGCAGAGGCCGAGCGCAAAAAGCTTGAAGCGCAGCGTCAACAGCAGGCGCAGAGCGATGATGACGACTATTACTACGACTCGCCCTCGTCAAGTACTGGCTTTATATGGCCTGTTCCAGGGCAGTACGGCATAACCTCATACATGGGCTGGCGCTGGGGCGCATACCACAAGGGCATTGACATAAGCACCTGGGGCATTCGTGGCTCGAATGTCGTTGCGGCGGCTGACGGGCAGGTGCTCGTTGCCGACAACTACTGCACCCACGACTACGGCAAGGACGGCAGCTGCGGCTGCGGCGGCGGTTACGGCAACTACGTCATAATCGACCACGGCAACGGTTACTGGACGCTTTACGGGCACATGATGGAGAATTCCGTCACCGTAACGCCGGGGCAATATGTAAAGCAGGGTCAGAAAATAGGCCGTGTAGGCACTACAGGCTGGTCAACAGGCGACCACTGCCACTTTGAGGTGCGCTTAAACGGCAACCCCGTTGACCCGACGCAGTATGTAAGCTACTAATAGTTATAAGAGATAAGATAACGCCCTCCTGCGGTAAGACGGGTACTGATACAGAATAACTATAACGATGATTGAGGGAAACCCTTTTGAAAAAGGGTTATCCCTCAAACTCCCTTCCTAAAACTTCTGTTTTTGTTTTTGCGTGGGATAGCTTGACTTTTAAAGCCACGCAAAAACAAGATAAAAGTCTTTGGAAAGGGGTCTGGGGAAGAACCTTTCTTCAGAAAGGTTTTCCCCAGTGAACGTCATAAATATTCTATATCTGCACCTGCCTTATGCGGGAGGGCGTGTTTTTATGTCAAGTACTGTTGTTTCTTTACCACTAATACTGCACAAACGACAGCGGGTTCATATAATTGCCGCCATAGCGCAGCTCGAAATGCAGGTGCGGTCCTAACGAATAGCCGGTGGTGCCGCTTATGCCTATCTTATCGCCCTTGTTTACAAGCTGGCCGACTGCAACAGTCGCTTCGGTTAAGTGGCCGTAAAGGGTGATAAAGCCGTTGCCGTGGTCTATGACAACATAGTTGCCGTAACCGCCGCCGCAGCCGCAGCTGCCGTCTTTGGGCACATTATGGGTGCAGGTGTTTGAAGCGATAACTACCCTGCCGCCCTCGGAAGCGACGATCTCGCTGCCCATATTAGCGCCGATGTCCGTGCCCTTGTGGGTAGTGCCCCAGCGAGGGCCTACGCCCGAGGTGACCTGCTTTGTTGACGGGCAGGGCCACGAGAAGTTGTAAAGGCACTCGCCCTTTTTCTTGTCCTCGTCCTTATCCTTGACCTGCTCTTTTGCCTGCGAAGCCCACAGCTCACGAAGCTTCTGTATCGCTGCAAGTTCCGTCTGCATACGCTGTGTTTCGTCGGGTGTGTCGCCGTAATCGTCCTTTAAAAACTCCGACAGCTTATCGGCATACTGTGATTTTTCTGAGTTGAGTATCTTGTTCTGCTTATCGAGCTTTTCCTTAAGCTCCTGCGATTCCTGCATAGCGGCGGCGCTCTTCCGGTAAAGCTCGTCAAGGTACAGCTTTTTCTCAGCCAAAGCGTCATACTGCTCCTTATACTCTGCCTGCTGACCCTCAAGAACGGTCTTTTGCTCGTCATAATCATTCTTTAGCGCCACAAGGCGGTCAAGCTCGTTCTTGTCGTGATCAGCCACACGCCTTACAAGCTCGGTGCGCATGAGCATATCAAAAAAGTCATCTGCGCCGAGCAGTATCTCTGCATAGCTGTCGCTGCCTGCGATATACATAGCACGAAGCCTGCCCTTGAAGTCCTTTATGCCCTTGTCTATCTCCTTCTGCTTGCCGTCAACAAGCTCCTGCTGTGCGGCTATCTGCGTGTCAAGCTCGCTTATGTAGTTTGTGGTTATGTTTATCTCCTCATTGAGGGAATTTATGCGCCTTGTGATGTTTTCCTGTATCTTTGATTCCTCGTCGATACTGGTCTGAGCTTGCTTTATCTGCTCGTCAAGCTCCTTTTGCTCTTTGGCTATCTCGCTTAAGCGCTCACGGTAGCTTTCCATATCCTTGACCTCGGTCTTAGCGCCCTCGCCCTGTTTTTCTGTCTCTTCGGGCTGCGACGACTGAGTGTCCTCGGTAGCAAGGGTATGAAGCCCCTCACCGCCGATAACGCTTACCGACAATATCAAAGCGACTGCCGCCGCTATGATCCCTTTCAGCTTGTATGCTCTCATTCTTTTGCTCCTTCTGGGTTTTCATTTACAGCGTTTGTTTGCTGCCTATTAGGAGATATCATTTGAAAAGGCTTATCTCCCTAACTCTTTTTCTGAACATTTGCACCTGTTTATTCTGTAGGGACTTTTGTCCCTACAGAATAAACAAACACAAAAGTTTTAGGAAGGGGGTTTGGGGGATAACCCTTTTTCAAAAGGGTTTCCCCCAATACGCCGCTACAACAGCGGTGCGAAAAGGCCGAGCACGGCGCTTATCATTCGCTGGGCAAGGGGGCGTGAAGCGCACTCCTCATATGTTACCCTGTGGCAGCGGTTTTCAAACATATCCTCAAAATCCGCCTTGATGTCGGCTATGCACTCGCTGCCGTACATAAAGGCCGCACACTCAAAGTGCAGATACAGGCTTCTGTAATCAAGATTGATAGTGCCAACCACCGCCTTGCTGTCATCGGAGAGGAAGTTCTTTGCGTGGATAAAGCCGTCTTTGTATTCGTATATCTTGACGCCCTTTGCGATAAGCTCCTTGTAAAACGACTGACCGATAAGGCGTATATACCACTTGTCGGGTATGCCGGGAACGATTATTCGCACATCAACTCCGCTCTTTGCTGCGTAACAAAGTGCTGTCATCATTTCGTTGTCGGGGATAAGATAGGGCGTTGTGATGTAGACGTAGTCACGGGCGTTGTTGATGATGTTCATATACAAAAGCTCGCCTACGTTCTCGTTATCAAGGGGCGAATCGGAGAATGGCAGCACAAAGCTGTCGTCCTCGATATGCAGGCGCTCAAATGATGTGGGGCGATATTCGTCATACTGCGCCACCGACTGCTCGCCCGTTATCTCCCAAAGCTGGAAGAACATCATCGTCAGATTCCAAACGGCCTCGCCTTTTAGCATGACCGCCGTGTCTTTCCAATGGCCGAAGCGCTCCTTACGGTTGATGTATTCATCAGCGATATTCACGCCGCCCGTAAAGCCAGTGTGGCCGTCGATAACAAGTATCTTGCGGTGGTCACGGTTATTCTGAATGGTGGTAACAAGGGGCACGAAGGGGTTGAACACCTTGCAGTCTATCCCCTCATCACAAAGCTTTTTGTGGTATCTGTAGGGCAGCTCCGACTGGGTGCCCATGCCGTCATAAAGAAGCCTTACCTCAACGCCTGCCTTGGCCTTTCTGACAAGTATTTCGTGTATGGTATCCCACATATAGCCCTTATCTATTATGAAATACTCCATAAAGATAAAGTGCTTGGCGGCTTCAAGCTCACGCACCATAGCGGCAAACTTTTCCTCGCCGAGCTTGAAGTAGGTAACATCTGTATTCTGATAAACAGGGTATCCGCCGTAAACTCGCATATAATGGGCAAGGTTTGACACGCCGCTGTCTTTTTCTTCGAGGGCTTTTATAACGCCTGCTTTTTGCTTTAGATAGGGCTTGGTGTTCTCAATTTTCTTGATAGAGAGGTTTTTCTCATACCTGTAGCTTGACTGGAATTTAAGATAGATAAACGCCGCCGCCCCGAACACGGGGAATATGA
>CADAGC010000039.1:0-1527 GCA_902787365.1 uncultured Ruminococcus sp.
TGTGTCTGTAATTTCTTGCCATAACAAAACCTCCTATGGTTTATATTATACCATAGGAGGTCTTTTTTGTCACTGTACGTTTTTAATGGTTCGGTTCAACACTGTTTCGGAGATATTTTTATGTGAAAAGTCCGTGAAAGCCCTTGCAAATGTTAATATTTAGTGGTATAATATCTTTTGATTGGTGTAAAAAAGTCCTAAACTTACAAAACTGTAATACTGCGTCACATAAAACACACGACAGGGGATTTTATCTATGCTATCATTATTATAATAAAAAGAGAAAGGAAGAGAGAAATGAAAACAAAAAAGCTAAACCGTGGCCTTGCGCTCGGTGCGGCGCTTCTTGTGGGGCTCGCAGGGTTCGTCACCTTTGACTACTTCAACTTCAAGAGCAATAAGGAAGACATCAAGTCAAAGGTCGAGAATTATCTTAACGACTGCGCCAAAATAAGCGTCACCGAAGACGGCGACTGCCGTGAGGCCGTGCAGAAGCTGGTCAACGACTACTGGGGCTATAACCGCTTTTACAGCAAGTCATTTGTCTATGACTATACTACTGCCGACCGTATAAATTATACTGTTGACGATATCAGCGACAATGACGCCAAAAGAGGCCACCTCACCGAATGTAAAGCCTCTGTGTCAGATGTAAAGGTGTCAAAGGCAGGCCCTAATCTTGCACAGGCCGAGGTGAAGTATTCCATATCATTCAAGGGTGTGGGCACGGCTAATATCATGACAGTAAACGGCCTGTCGAATGTTGTGTTTGACAGCGACAATTTCGTGCAGGAAGATCTTCACATAAACTCTGACGATAAGGTGTTTGATGACCTTGAATATGAGGGCAGCATCAGCTACGAGGATACGGCGACTTTCTACCTTGAATATGACGACGGCGACTGGAAGCTCGTAGGCGCTTCGGGCTATATGCAGGAGTATGAGCTGGCAGATAAAGAGGGCACAAAGATAAACCTCGAAAAATACTCCAAGGGCGATAAGACACCCGACAAGCCTGACGATAATGACAAGGGCGATAAAAAGCCCGTGGCTGTCAAGCTCCCCGACGGCACGATAGTTGATATCCCCGAGGGCGAGGAGCTGCCCGCCGACATCAAAGAGCTGCCCGCAGGCACAGAGATAATCTATGAAGATGACAAGGATAACGGCTCACAGAGCGATGACAGCAGCTCGAAGGATAAAGACGACAGCAGCTCGGGTGAGAAAGAGGTGCAGGATCTCGACGCTCTCGATGCGAGCGAGCCAGATCCAAAGGACAGCAGCTCCGACAGCTCAAGCAGCTCCGAGGACGAGGAACGCGAGAAGGCATATACTGTTATCGCCGACACCGGTGAGCCGCACTATTACGACCCCGACACGGGCGAAGAGCTGCTTGTAAGATCACAGCTGAAAACAGATATTCTTAACAGGGGGTGGAGATAATGGGTGAAGCAGTACTTAAGATAGAAAAGCTCAACAAGACCCTCGGCAAAAGACATATCCTCCACGATATCTCCTTTGAGGCGC
>CADAGC010000039.1:1532-33779 GCA_902787365.1 uncultured Ruminococcus sp.
CTCGGGCCTAACGGCGCAGGTAAGACCACCACTATCAAGTGTGCGGTAGGCCTTATCTCAATTGACGACGGCACTATCGAGATATGCGGTCACAACGTCAATAAGGAATTCGAGGCCGCTATGGCAAACGTGGGCGGCATTGTCGAAAACCCCGAGATGTATAAATACCTCACCGCAAGGCAGAACTTAGAGCAGTATGCAAGAATGCGTGACGGCGTTACTCCCGAGAGGATAGACAAGGTGGTAGAGCTTGTAGGCCTTACCAACAGAATGAACGAGAAGATAATGAAATACTCCCTCGGTATGAGACAGAGGATAGGTGTTGCGCAGGCACTTCTGCATAACCCCAAGCTTCTCATACTCGACGAGCCCACCAACGGTCTTGACCCTGCGGGCATCAAGGAACTTCGTGACATTCTCAAAAAGCTTGCTCACGAAGAGGGCGTGTGCGTTATCGTATCATCTCACCTTATGAGCGAAATGGAGCTTATGTGCGACCGAGTAGGCATTATCGCAAACGGCCATATGCTGGGCGTTTATACTCTTGAAGAAATGATAAGCTCAAACAACGGCGCTACTACCGACTACCTCATCAACTGCTCTGATGTAAACAAGGCATTCGAGCTTGTAAACATCGAGGGCGTTGAAAAGAAGATAGTAAACGAACAGCTTGAAATAATCGTTCCAAACGATCAGGCTCACGAGCTTATCTCGGCAGTCAACAAGACTATCGTTATGAACGACATAGGCCTCTTTGAAGTAACAATGAGAGAGAAGAAGAAGCTCGAAGAGGTATTCATCGAAATGACAGGAAACGGAGGTGGCCAGATTGAGTAAGTTTATGGGGCTTTTGAAAAACGAATACATAAAGCAGCTCAAAAAGAAGTCCACCCTGTTCATATTCATACTGGTGGCAGTTTTCGCATTCGGTCTTGCAGGTCTTGTCAAGCTGTCATTGATGATCGGCGGCGACATTGACGAGATAAAGGAAAAATTCACAAGCTACGACTATTCTGAAGATATAGACAGAGAAAAGGAAGCAGGAAATGACGACCTTGTGGAATACTACACATATCTTCAGGATAACAAGATAAACCGCACCAACTGGAAAAACGACCTTGCTACCGTGATGTTCAATATGGGCGGCGACAGAAACGCTGTCGCTTATGTTGCAACAGTCGGCTATGAGGGCGATGTCAAGGAGCTGTATGGCGGCTTTATCAAGAACAACGACTGGAAGGGCTACTATGAGTTCTTAAAGACAAGAACTGATGACAAAGACCTTATCTGGGGCATTGACTACAGGCTCGATAATGATATAGCGCCCGAAGAGAACAGCTATGCTGATGACGCTGACTGGAGAAACAGCGTGCTCGATTCATACATAATGTATACCATTCGTGCAAAGAACTCATTCAGCGAGGAGCAGAAGCAGGGCTTAAAGGACGAAGCGCTCACAGCAAAATACAGGCTCGAAAATGACGTCAGCGTAAATATCGCAGGCTCGTCTATGACAGAAATGATGTCAGGGCAGGACGGCACTTACGAATCAGGCGGCATTGAAAAGCAGACGCTCTGGACTTCGTTTGCATCAAGCACCAGCGTTGTTTCGTTCATCGGTATGCTCATTATCGTAATAGCAGGCGGCATAATCGCTTCCGAGTTCTCAAACGGAACTATCAAGTTCCTGCTGATAAACCCCCGCACAAGGGGCAAGATACTCCTTTCAAAGTATGTAACGGTAATATCTATCGGCTACATCATGATGATACTCTGCTACATATTCTCACTCATATCGTCGATAATCTTCTTCGGCACATCTGATATGGGCGCTATGTATATAAAGACCTCGGCAGGCGTTACAAAGGCGATTTCCGGCTTTACCTACATCTTTGAGCAGTATCTGCTCTCGAGCATCTATGTGGTAGTTATGGCGACATTCGCATTTGCTATATCGTCGGTAGTCAAGAGCTCGTCACTCGCCATTGGCCTTGGCATCTTTGCTATGAGCATGGGCGAGAATGCCGTTCAGATACTCAAAATGGCATTCAACGTTGACGCAGGCAGATACACGATATTTGCAAACGCAGATCTCCAGACCATAGCACAGGGTCAGACCCTTTTCCCCGGCCAGACCTTAGGCTTTGCGATAGCAGTAATTGCTATCCATATGGTAGTGTTCCTGCTCACCGCTTGGGACGGTTTTGTAAGAAGAGATATCTAAGCTAATACAAGCAACCCCCGTGAGAGTTTCGGCTCTCACGGGGGTTTTTCTATTTTATATCCATAGCACCATACAGCATTGCCTGCACATAAACAGTCTTTTCATTATCATCTGTATAGTAGAAAACTACATAATTCCCGACCGTAAAAAAACGGCTGTTTTTATACTTTGTCCTGCCATAGAACGGGAACATATCAGGAAACTGCGAGACTGACAAAAGCTGCTGTTTGACCCTGTGATAAAGATTCTTTGCTGCTATCGGAGAAGAAAGCGTGTTTATGATATAATCAAGTATAGAATCAAGGTCTTGTTCAAAGCTTTCCGTCAGATATATCTTATAGGTCATACTTTTTCTCCAGTCTGCCAAACACTTCATCTGCGGGCTTTACCCTGCCCTCGGAAATATCCTCCTGTGCTTTATCAAGCTTTTCTTCAAGTTCCTTCCTTGTGTTTACTCTTACCCTTTCGGGCACAGGGAGTCTGACATCAAACGGCAGCCCGCCCACAAGACTGACCTGACATAAAAACATATTTATCGCCTCGGATATTGATATGCCCAAAGCGTCAAGTGTTGCCTCTGCGCTGTCTTTTACTTTTTCATTTACCCTTACGTGAATGGTTTCATTCTTTGTCATATATATACCCCCTTTTTAGGTTCTGTATATATTATAACACATTTAATACGCAAATGCAATACATTTGTTACACATTTTCGCTTATCATATCGAGCGACAGCGTCGCCACGCCGTTGAGATCCATTCCCGCACGCTTGCCCGAGATAAAGTCGTAATACCCCTGACTTGCTATCATCGCCGCATTGTCGCCGCAGTATTTAAGCTCGGGAACGTAAAGCCTGAATCCCCGCTCGTCACAGGCCGCCTGCATCGCAGAGCGAAGCCCCGAGTTTGCCGACACGCCGCCTGCCACGGCAATAGTCTTGTAGCCGCCTGCCTCGGCAGCCTTTATGGTGTTGCCTACCAGTATCTCGCATACTGTGCGCTGGAATGTCGCCGCAACGTCATCTCTGTTAAGCTCGGTGCCCTTTTGCGATGCGTTGTGAACTAAGTTTATCACCGCCGTTTTAAGCCCTGAGAACGAGAAATCATACTCGCTGCCCTGTACCCTCGGGTGCGGCAGTTCAAAGGCGTGTGCGTTGCCACGCTTTGCGGCTTCGTCAATAAACTTTCCGCCTGGGTATTCAAAGCCAAGGGTGCGTGCTGCCTTGTCAAAGCATTCGCCTGCCGCATCATCTCTTGTGCGGCCTATGACCTTGTAGCGTGTGTAGTCGCTGACCTCTATTATGTGCGAGTGCCCGCCCGATGCCACAAGGCAGAGATAGGGCGGCTCAAGCTCTTTGTGCGAAATGTAGTTGGAAGCTATATGCCCCGCTATGTGGTGAACATTCACAAGCGGCACGCCCGATGTCATCGACAGCCCCTTTGCAAAGCTGACCCCCACAAGCAGCGCCCCGATAAGCCCCGGGGCGTAGGTAACGCCTATCGCATCAATATCAGAAAGTTTCATCTGCGCATCATCAAGGGCTTTCTGCACCACCTGATAGATGTTCTCGCAGTGCCTGCGTGAAGCTATCTCGGGCACAACGCCGCCGTAGAGCCTGTGCTCTGCTATCTGCGTGGCCACCACGTTTGATATAACCTCACGCCCGTCCTTTACAACTGCCGCCGCAGTCTCGTCACACGAGCTTTCTATTCCGAGAATATACATTTTTCTCTCTCCTTTATTGTATTTCATCTTTTTCGTTGTAGCCTGTTTGGTGCCCCCTCCGTCAGCTACGCTGACACCTCCCCCGTTTTACGGGGGAGAGGGTATCGCCATCGCTGCGCGACGGCTCTTGCCGCCTTCGGCGGCGGTGCCGCAAAACGGTCTCGGCGCTAAGGCGCCTCGACATTTGCGGCGGGGGCGGCGAACATTGTTCGTTCCTCGGACGTTGTTAGTATCATTACACCGTGCGGTTTAGGTTACGTGGTTCGCCGCCCTTGCGCCTGCGGCGGTGGGACTCTGTCCCACACCCTGCTGGGGCTCTGCCCCCGTCCCTGCAAGCCCTTTTTGAGGAAAAGGGCTTGACCCCAAAACCTTTTTGGTTTTTGTTCTCCTCAAAATATCTATTTTCCTAATTACAGAATCCATATATCCTCTGCATTTCCGCTGACGGCTCGCTGCCCTCGCCGCAGACGTAAAGGGGTTTTTCTATCGTCAGAAAAGGCTTTGCGCCCTTTTTCCCCTCAACGAGTACAAGCCACGGCGCACCCTCGGGGTTTTTGTGTACCGTGCGCAGACGCTTCGGCTCAAGCCCTGCCGCACGCATCGCCGAGAAGATGTCCGCAAGCCGCTCGGGGCGCTGGCATATGCAAAGCCGCCCGCCGAATTTGAGATTTTTAGCCGCCGCTTTGCATACATCATCTATCGTACACATCACCTCGTGGCGTGCTATGCTAACCGCCGCTTCATCGTTCTTAGCCCCCGTGCCGCTTATCTTGTAGGGCGGGTTGCAGGTTATAAGGTCAAGCTCTTTCTCCGAGCGGTAGTCCTTTAAATCACTAAGAATGGGTGTCAGACAGTCAAGCTTGTTGCTCTGAACCGTCATTTTCAAAAGCTCGTGGGCTTTTTCCTGTATCTCAACTGCGTCAATGTGCGCAGGCCTGAAATTTTTGTAGGTAAGCAGCGCCACAATTCCGCTGCCCGTGCAGAAATCGCACACGTAGTCTTTGTGCCGCCCGCCCGCAAAGTCAGAAAGCAAAAAAGCGTCCGTCCCGAAGCGGTGCTCCGAGCTTATGTATATCGAAAGCTCGCTGCCGAGCATTTCAGTCGTTATGTCATCATACTGCATTGTATCACCTTTTGTCAGTCAAAGATATATCCCATGTCGTTATCCAGAATCGTTTCATCTTGCAGCCGTCAACTTCTATTATGTTTTCAAGCTGGCCGCCGTTTGCGATTATCGTCTTTTCGCTTGGGGTGTTATCTGCATCACATACCAAAAGCATTTTCTCAATTCCCATTTTGCCTGCATTTATCACAGCCAGCCGCAGCATTTGCGCACCATACCCTTTTCCTCGCTCAGAGGGTCTTACAGAGTAGCCGCAATGCCCGCCCCAAGTGCTTAAGATAGGGTGATCTATGTGGTGGCGCAGATCTATTACCCCCACAAGCCGCCCGTCTTGCTCTCTTACTGCAAAATAAGTAGTTGACGGCACTTTAGCACCGACCTGCTCACAGGTGTCAGCCGAGCTTCGCTGCTTGCATAAATCTATCCATTCTTTTAGATCAGAGCATTCCCTTAGCCCCATGCAGCCTGCAAACTGGTCGTCATTGTCATTGTCGGCCGTAAGCACTTCGTCTTTGAAGCTTTTAAGCTCATCTATGTATTTTTCATCTGCTTGTGTTAGAAAAATCATTTTGCACACCGTTTACAGAACTTTCTTGAACATCGCCGCATCTTCTGTCGGCTTTTCGTAAAACGCCCGCCTGTAGCCTACCAGCTTGAAGCCGTTGTTTTCGTAAAACGCCACCGCCGCCGTGTTTGACGGGCGCACCTCTAAGGTGATGACGCTGCACCCCTCGCACTCACGCAGCCCGTGGGTCAGAAGCTGCTGCCCTATCTTCATTCTGCGGTATTTTTGTAATACAGCTATGTTGTTAAGGTCGGCCTCGCCGCTTATGAGCCATATGTTTATAAAGCCCACTATGTCGCCGCCCGTTTCGGCTATCAGCGTGCGTGAGAATTTCGTATCAAGCTCACGCCCGAATTCCGCCTCACTCATCGGCTGAGTGAAAGCCTGCGCCGAGATAGCCGCAAGCGCCTTGCAGTCTTTTTTCTCGGCTCTTCTTATGTTAATATTCATTTTCTGACCTCTAAGTATTTTGAATAAAGCTCGCCCTTTGAGTAAGGCGTTACCTTTGCTATCTCCCTGCAAGCATCTGCCGCACGCATACCGTTTGTCACAAGGGCTTCGACCTGCGAAAGTGCATCATCAATGGTGGCCGCACCCTCCTGCGCCTGCTCTGCTGCCCCCTCTATAACGAGCACGAACTCGCCCTTTGGCGAGTTAGCCTTGTAATGCTCTGCCGCCGCCGAAATCGTGGTGCGGAAGACCTCTTCGTGAATCTTTGTAAGCTCTCTGCAAAGCGATATCTTCCTGTCACCAAAGTATGTGAGCATATCTTCAAGCGTGGTTATCAGCTTGTGGGGGGCTTCGTAGAAAATGAGGGTGTTTTCATACCTTGCCGCCCTTGCAAGCTGCGCCTGCCGCTCACGCTTTTCAACGGGTAAAAACCCCTCGAATGAAAAGTGCCTTGTGTCAAGCCCGCTTATGGCTAAAGCCGATGCGCAGGCCACCGCCCCCGGCACGACTGTTACCTTGACCCCAAGCTCGTAGCAAAGCTTTACAAGCCCCTCGCCCGGGTCGGATATGCAGGGCATACCCGCATCTGTGACTATCGCCGCACTCTCGCCTGCAAGTATGCGCTCGCAGATGCTCCTTGCCGCCCTCTCGCCGCTGTGCTCGTGGTAGGAGACAAGGGGCTTTTTTATGTCAAAGTGATTTAAAAGCTTCGCCGTGACCCTTGTGTCCTCGGCGCAGATAAAGTCAACGCTTTTGAGCGTCTCGACCGCTCTGTATGTTATGTCCGACAAATTGCCTATCGGTGTGCCAACTATGTAAAGTACACTCATTTTGTTCCTCTTTTCATTGGAGAATTGGAAAGTTGTGGGAACCAAAAACACAAAAAGGTTTTCGGAGGGGCCCTTTGCCGCAAATGTTGAGGCGATACCTTGGTTACGAATTATTCATTATATCCGCAATCATTTCCAGATCGCTGTACTTAAACAGCTTGTCCGTGTTCCCTCTTATCTTTGCGCTGTTGGGCAAACCCTTGACGTACCACGCAACATTCTTGCGCATCTCTTTTATGCCCTGCTCCTCGCCTTTGAGCTCGCAAAGCAAACGCCCGTGCTCGAGCATTATGCGGGCTTTCTCGGCAGTCTCGGGCTCCGGCAGTATCTCGCCCGTCTCAAAGTATCTTCTCACCTGCTCAAAGACCCACGGCCGCCCGTATGACCCTCTGCCAATCATCACAAGATCGCAGCCCGTGCGCTCGTACATCACCTTGCACTCCTGCGGCGTCTTGATGTCGCCGTTGCCTATCACGGGTATGCTCACGGCCTCTTTTACCTGCCTGATTATCTCCCAGTCGGCACGGCCTGTATACATCTGCGTTTTCGTCCTCGGGTGAACGGTTATCGCCGCCGCCCCCGCCTGTTCAAGAATTTTTGCAAACTCTACAGCGTTTATGCTGTCCTTGTCCCACCCCGAGCGTATCTTGACGGTCACGGGGCATTTTGCATTGTCAACGACCGCCGCTACTATCGCCGCCGCACGGTCGGGGTCTTTCATCAGAGCCGAGCCGCTGCCGTTGCCTGCTATCTTAGGCACGGGGCAGCCCATGTTTATGTCGATTATGTCGGGGTGATAGTCGTTAAGAATAGCCGCCGCCTTGCCCATAAATTCAGCTTCCTCGCCGAAAATCTGTAATGCGCAGGGGCGCTCCTCGTCAAGTATCGTGCAGAGCTTGCCCGTGTTCTTGTCGCCGTATGCAAGCCCTTTTGAGGATATCATCTCGCTTGTAAGATACGCCGCCCCGAATCGCTTGCACATCAGTCTGTAGGCCGCATCTGCCACCGACGCCATAGGCGCCAGGCAGGCAGTCTTTTCTATTTTAACATCACCTATAGTTATGTATTCCATAATGCGCCCTCCAAGCTTGCATACTTATACTTATTATAACACATTTCGGCAAAAAGGGCAACAGATTTTTTACCCCATTCCTCAAAATCCCGTTTTTATTTTATTAAATATTTGACTACTTTCACAATTGAGCCATTATAACTTAATATTATCTTGTTGACCTTTACCATACCGTGTGCTATAATGTAAGTTAGATTATTATACGCATTTTAGGCAATATCGCACAGCCTTTGTATGTGCGGTATTGCCTTAAAGGTCAGGGAGGTGTTGTTATGGGCGCAAAGCAGTTTTTCACAATGGGTCTTGCTGTGTGCTTTGCAGCTGTCGGCGTGTCTGCTAACTATATGCCCGATATAACACATATCCTCGATAAGCAGTCGGGCGTGGTTTTTGAAGACGCTAAGGACGAGTATGTCCCCGAAGCCGTGGTAAACCGTGTGGCCGAGCTTGACCGTATCGCACTTCCCGCTTATAACGGGCAGGAGGGCGCTGTAATATTTGCCGAGAATAACGGCTACATTCTCCGTCAAGGTGATAACGAAATAAGCAGCTATACCTTTGTGACCGACGACGGCGAGGAGCTGACCGCTGCTACAGAAAACGGCACTCTCACATTCACTAACTCCTACGGCGCAGCAGTTACGAATTTCGATATCAACTATGAGCATATCGTCTATGATACCTACGGCGATATCCATACCCCAAACGGCGTGCTTCGCCGTACCTCCGAGCGCCCGCAGGAACAGTCGGTAGAAGAGCTGGTATCATTGATAAATAAAGATACCGAGTGCTTTAAGGCGCTTGATGAATATATCTCGGGCGGCTCTCTTCCCGATGACTATTCCACACCCAATGAGCTTGTTGACGAAATAAACGCCCTCTACCTCGAAATAGACGGCTATATGGGCTATGTCAACAGCTATGAAGACGATGAGATAAAGGATAAGCTGAAAGCCGTTATCGAGCAGCTCGAAGAGATGACCGTGACCGTCAATACATCTTCCCCCACCCAGGGCGGCGATGTAGAGCTTAATATGAATAAGCTTATCATCTTAGACAGTGTGCTGACTAACTCCCTCGAGCAAAAGGGCATAAGCGTTTCACAAAGCGGCGATGACAGCAGCTCGCCTGATGATGATGACAGCGACGAAACAACTGCCACCACAAAGAAAACAACAACCACTACCAAGAAAAAAGCAACCACCACAACTACTAAAAAGACCACAAAGAAAAAGAAAACTACTACCACAACAACAGCACAGCAGACACAGCCTCAGCAAACTCAGGTTCAGACTCAGGCACAGACGCAGGCGCCCGCAACTACAACCACGCAGCGCCCTGTTGTCACAGTGACGACTACTACTCAGCCGAGGTATACTGTTTCCGAGTTCAGCAAGACTATATATGCGCTTAATGACGGCGTTTTCTATGAGCAGCCCGCCCTTACCTCAACAGTAAGGGGCAATTTCCAGAAGTATTATAACGCCGCCTGCACCGGCCTTACCAGCAACGGCTATTACAGGATACTCATAGACGGCTATACCCTCTATGCGCCTAAGTCTGATTTCTCGGAAGACCCCAACACTACCGTAATAACCACAAAAGCCCCCACTATCAAAACGGGCAGTATCAATAAATACACCAAGGAAATGCTCACCTATATTAATGCTCTTAGAAAAGAGCACGGCGTAGCACCCCTTGAGGGTCTTGAACTGCTTGATACGGCTGCGGATATAAGGGCTAAGGAGCTTAAGACGCTCTTTGACCATAACCGCCCTGATACCTCGAAGTATAAGACCGTCTATGACCAGGTAGGCCTTAGCTGGCACTCGATAGCCGAGAATATCACCTACGGCATGAACACCACCTATAAGGTAGAAGACGCCTTCAATAACTGGAAGAACTCGCAGGGGCATCTTAACAATATGCTCAACCCCGACTTCAAGTATATGGCGATAGGCTACTATTCATATACCGATAAGAGCGGCAACGACTTCAATTACTGGGAGCAGCTGTTCTATACGCCGTAAACAGACAAAACAAGCTATTCCCCGTATTATGCGGGGAATAGCATACTTTATTTATAAGGAGACAAACAGAATATGGAAAACCAAGGCTTTCGTAAAAATCTTATAAACATCGAGCCCTATGTGGCAGGCGAGCAGCCGAAAAATGATAATATCATCAAGCTAAACGCTAACGAAAACGCCTATCCCCCCTCGCCCGAGGTGCAAAAGGCTATTTCTGGCTTTGATGCGGCCAAGCTCCGCCTTTACCCCGATTTTTCAGGCGAGCCGCTTAAATCCACCCTCGCTGAGTATTACGGCCTTAAGCCTGCTCAGGTGTTTGTGGGCAACGGCTCTGACGATGTGCTCGCAGCGGCGTTCAGGGCGTTTTTCAATTCCGATATGCCGATTCTCTACCCCGATGTTACCTACTCGTTCTACCCCGTGTGGTGCGATATTCTGCGTATCCCCTATAAGACTATCCCCCTTAAGGAGGATTTCACTATTGATGTGAATGACTATGCACAGCCTAACGGCGGTATCATCTTCCCAAACCCCAACGCCCCCACAAGCATAGCCCTTGAAAAGAGCGAGATAGTTAAGCTTCTTGATGCTAACCGTGATGTTGTGGTAGTTATAGATGAAACATATATCGACTTCGGCGGCGAGAGCTGTGTTGACCTGCTTGATAAGTATGATAATCTTGTCCTCACCCGCACATTCTCAAAATCCCGCTCGCTTGCAGGTATGAGACTCGGCTTTGCTATGGCGAGCGAGGAACTTATAAGTTACATGAACGCCGTTAAGGATTCCTATAATTCTTACCCCGTTGATGCCGTGGCGATAGCCGCAGGAGTTTCAGCAGTAAATGACGATAAGTATTTTAAAGACACCCTCGCAAAAGTGATATCCACCCGTGAGCGCTTAGCAAAAGCGCTGGAGGATATGGGCTTTACAGTTGCAAAGAGTGCAGCAAACTTCCTCTTTGCCGAGCATAATAAATTCACCGCACAAGAGATTTTTAACTTCCTGCGTGATAAGGGCATTTTCGTGCGCTATTTCAACAAACCCCGGATAGATAACCGCCTGCGCATAACCGTCGGCACCGACGAGCAGACCGACAAAATGATTTCAGCACTTAAAGAGCTTATCGGATAAAACATATCCCCCGAAAGTTTAAAGCGGGTAATGATACAGAATATCTATGACGATCCATTGAGGGAAACCCTTTTGAAAAAGGGTTCTCCCTCAAACTCCCTTCCTAAAACTTCTGTTTTTGTTTTTGCGTGGGATAGCTTGACTTTTAAAGTTTCAGCTGTCCCACGCAAAGTCTTTGGAAAGGGGTCTGGGGAAGAACCTTTCTTCAGAAAGGTTTTCCCCAGTGAACGTCATAAATATTTTATAACAGCACCCGCTTTAAACTTTCGGGGGTTTTCTTATGACAAAAAAACAGAGCGCCCGAAAGCGCTCTGTAAGTATACTGTAAATTAACCGAGTCTTGCCTCGATCTTGTCGAGCTGATCGTAAAGTGCCTGCGGGATGTGTGCGCCCTTAGCCTTAAGATCCTCGTCATAGTAACGACGCATCTCCTTGATCTCAGCCTTCCAGAGATCCTTGTCGATGTAGAGGAGCTTCTCCATTATCTCGGGAGTAACCTCGTCCTCGATGCCTGTTACGTTGATGTCCTCAGCCTTCGGAACAAAGCCGATAGGTGTCTCAACAGCGTCAACCTTGCCCTCAACTCTCTTGATGATCCAGTCGAGAACTCTCATGTTGTCGCCGAAGCCGGGCCAGATGAAGTTGCCGTTCTCGTCCTTCTTGAACCAGTTAACGTTGAAGATCTTGGGAGCCTTGTCGCCGAGCATCTCGCCCATTTCGAGCCAGTGAGCCCAGTAGTCACCAACATTGTAGCCGATGAAAGGCTTCATAGCCATAGGATCGTGACGGAGCACGCCTACTGCACCTGTAGCAGCAGCAGTTGTCTCAGAAGAAACAGCCGAGCCTACATATGTGCCGTGTACCCAGTCAAATGACTGATAAACCAGGGGAGTTGTCTTTTCTCTTCTGCCGCCGAAGATCATAGCAGAAACCGGTACGCCCTGAGGATTGTTGAATTCCTTGGAAACGCAGGGGCAGTTCTCAGCAGGTGCTGTGAATCTGGAGTTAGGGTGAGCAAGCTTCTCGCCGTTTGCTGTGTATTCAACGCCGTTAACCTCAGCGCCCTTCCACTCGATAGCGTTTACAGGCGGGTTCTTGTCAAGACCCTCCCACCAGGGAGTCATGTTGTCCTTGTTTATAGCAACGTTTGTGAATATTGCATTCTTCTTTGTGGAAGCAAGTGCATTGTAGTTGGACTTAGCGTTTGTGCCGGGTGCAACGCCGAAGAAGCCGTTCTCGGGGTTGATAGCATAAAGTCTGCCGTCCGGGCCGGGCTTCATCCAAGCGATATCATCGCCGACTGTCCATACCTTGTAGCCCTGCTCTGTGTAGAACTTCGGGGGTATGAGCATTGCAAGGTTAGTCTTGCCGCAGGCAGACGGGAATGCAGCTGTGATGTACTTGATCTCACCGTCAGGCTTCTCAACGCCGAGGATAAGCATATGCTCAGCCATCCAGCCCTCGTTCTTGCCCTGGAATGAAGCGATTCTAAGAGCGAAGCACTTCTTGCCGAGGAGAACGTTGCCGCCGTAAGCGGAGTTGATCGAGCAGATAGTGTTTCTCTCAGGGAACTGAACGATGTATCTCTTCTCAGGGTCAACGTCAGCCTTGGAGTGAAGACCTCTTACGAAGTCGTCAGATGTGTCGCCGAGGTTCTCGAAAGCCTGAGCGCCCATTCTTGTCATGATGTCCATGTTGAGTACAACATAGATAGAGTCAGTTACCTCAACGCCTACCTTTGCGAGGGGTGAACCGATAGGACCCATGGAGTAAGGGATAACATACATTGTTCTGCCCTTCATGACGCCGTCATACATGGGCTTTAACATATTCCACATCTCATCGGGATCCATCCAATTATTTGTAGGGCCAGCGCCCTCCTTTGTCTCTGTGCAGATAAATGTTCTGTCCTCAACTCTTGCAACATCGTTGGGGGCAGTTCTGTGATACAGACAGCCCGGATACTCGTCCTGATTCATAAGTATCATCTCGCCTGTGCTCAGAGCCTCATCTCTGAGAGCCTGAAGCTGCTCGTCGGAGCCGTCTATCCACACTACCTTGTCAGGCTGTGTGAGTGCTACCATTTCGTCTACCCAAGCGTTTACGTTAGGGTTCTTGGTCAAACTTGCCATTGTAAAAACTCCTTTCAGTCTTTGGTGGTGAAGCTTGCGGTACAGCTTGCGCCATAAAATCCACAAATTCCCCTACATAACATTATACCCCAACGCCGCCCCTTTGTCAACAGCAAATTTGTTAATAAAATCACAGAAGTCCACCCCATTATGCAAGACATTTCTATGCGCCCTGCATAATAGAAGTAAGAGGTTAGAGTTAAGCGGTAAGAGAAACAATGTGGGGTGGCAACCCGAAGGGGGCTTGGGGGCGCTGGTTTCAGCAAAGCTAAAACCGAAAGCCCCCCAACCAACCTCCCACGGGGGCAAAGGGGACAAAAAAGAGCCGCCGCATTCCACGACAGCTCTGTAACTATCAAAGCCGATAAGCTTTTTGGTGACAAACTCGGAATGCTGTAAAAAAGTTTGGGGATCAAAAGGAAGTCACCGCCCGATCAAGGGCATAAACCGGCATTCCAAACGCTTATCGAAAGGTCGCCGCAGGCTAATTGACGGCTGTGCAGTTCCCTGTCGGATTCAGACCTTGCGGCCTGCCAAGAAAGTCAGTAAAAGTAAGCCGCCCGTTAAAGCATTTCTTAACCCCGAAAAGAACTACGCCTGTCGGCATTTGAATGGGTGCGCATAGCTAATTGACAGCTTCAAACTCGTCTGCACAAAACTTAACCAAGCTAAAAGTATGCTGCCCCAAGGTGCAGGGAACGCTTGCGCATCTCTTTTGGCAAGCCGAAAGATAACAGACTCACAGCACCGGAATCATAGTAAGACCCCTTTCGGGATCGTTACTCCCAAGAATAAAAGTAGGTTATCACCAAGGGTGCCTGAACGCTTGCCCACAGCTATTATACTATATTTTCGGGGATCAGTCAATAGCTTTATTCAGTTAACAGTTAACAGGTTACCTGTTAACTGTTTTGCGCCAACAGCGCAAAATAAAAAGCGCCCTCGCTATCCCAGCGAAAACGCCCCTATCTTTTCTTCTTTTTTATGTTTTGTCCAATCGGCCTTTGCAAGCGGCAAGCTGCTGCCTCTCGTTCTCGGACTTGCTGCCCTACTACTCCCGCATAGCCTGCCCCTGCATCGTTGGCCTTTGAACTCGTTGTCCTCACTTCGATCAACTCCTCTCATTCGAGCTGAACCTCACCTATCTCCTCTGCCTGTATTTCCTCTCCTGCCGTTCCCTCTGTCGCTGCCCCCACCTCAGCGGGTGCTTCGGTATCGGGTGATATATCATCCTCCGTTTCCTCATCATCAAGTAGTGTGTCGTATTCCTTACGCTCTTCGAGCTGCTTCATAAGCCCTATCTGCTTGGATATCTGATAAAGCTTGTCGTCGTACTCCATAAGTGCCCTCTCATCCTGCGAGGGGACTTTGTCGCCGTGCTGCAGCCGCCTTGCTATCTCAAGCATTTTCAGCTTGTTTTCCGTTTCCTCAGCCTGCGCCTTGCCTGCCTTGCGGCTGTTTTCAAGCTCGGTCTTCATCTGAGATATGCTTACTGAAAGCTCATTTTGCCTGTCAGTCTCTTTGCCGAGCCGTTCAAGGGTCTTTTTCGCCTGTTCTGATAGTACAAGACTGTCCGTCCTGCCCTCTTTTGCAGCCGCCTGTGTGCCTGTGAGCGTCGCTTTTACCTTTTCGCCCTGCACAGGCGCTGTTTTGGGGATATTTCCTGCGGTATTTATCTTCATACTCATCAAGATCTCCTCCTTACGACCCGTTCAATGTATATATCGGCAGCTTTTTTAGTTTTTAAATAACAATTCGGTTACAATTTTCAGAAAATACGAAACTTTCGTGTAATATTGTCCTTTTGGCTCACTTTTACGAAATTCCGAAACGCTTTTCTGGGGCTGTTTTGCCTCTCGTGAGGCTGTACTGCTCCCCTTTGGCCTCGCTCACGCTCGGCTCGATTTGAAAATCGCTGCGCTCTTTCAAATCGGGGGCGGCGAACATTGTTCGTTCCTCAAAGACTGTTTGTATCAAGGCGCTGTACGGTTTTATTACTTAGTTCGCCGCCCTTGCGCCTACGGCGATTGGGGCTTTGCCCCAAACCCCACAAGGGCCAGCCCTTGACCCGCAAACTTTTTTTGAGGAAAAAAGTTTGACAAAAAACCTTCTTGTGTTTTTTGTTCTTTATTACTCTCGCTTTTTCTTACTTATATCTGACATCCGCATCAACATCTCCGCTGATACCGTCTATCGTACAAAGTCCCTGCTGCCAATAGGTATACCGTCCCTCATAATCCGTCTGCTCGGTATAGTTGGCAAGCCACACCTCACGGCTGTTATCGTCCTCCCAGAACTGTTCAAGGAAGTTCTTGCTGCTGTAAAGCACCGCCTTATAGCCGTTCTCCTCGACTACCTCACGAAACGCATCATAGCAGAGGTTTAAGTCGTGTATGCTCATACCAAAGCGCTGAAATCTCGTGAAATCCTCCCAGTCAAAGGCTATCGGCAGCTGCAATTCTCTGCCGCCCAGCTTGTCTATCACCCACTGTGCGTGCTCTTTTGCCTCCTCGGGCGATGAGCAGGTGGTGTAGATATATACCCCCACATCAAGCCCTGCCGCCGAAGCGCCGTCTATGTTTTTTGAAAAGTTCTCGTCTGGGTATATGCTGTCAGAGTGATGCGCCGCCCTTATGAACACAAAGCCGCAGCCTGCCGCCTTGACCCTGTTAAAGTCTATATCCCCCTGCCAGTAGCTCACATCTATCCCCACATCTGATTCATCTGACGAGTATGTGGCCTTGAAATCATCAAAGCTCATTCTCCCTGCGTTGCTCTGCACCTGCGGCAGCGTGTCAACAACGCTCACCGTGGCGGTCTTTGTTGTGGTGTTGCCCGATGCGTCCTTTAGTGTGAGGATAATGTCATAATCCCCGGGCGTCTTGGTGTCGATGTTCCCCTCGTAGCTTATCGTCGGGGCTTTGTCGTAGTTGTCGCCGAAGCCTGTGTTTATGCTCGGGTCAAACCCCGACCCCGTGTGAACGCTTATCACGCTCGGGCAGTAGATAAACATTGGCGGCGTGGTGTCAGCCACCGTGTATTTTATCTCCCTCTCCTCGCTGCCGAACTTTACCTTTATCTTCTGACTTCCGAGGGTGTCTGTGGGCAGATAATCGTCGGCGTTGTCAGGCTTTACCGTCGAGTCTTGCAGCCAGTCGCCAAGCCTTATCTTCTGATATACCTCCACCGTGTCAGCGTAGGTGTATTCAAGCTTTTGCTCTTTTTTCTTTTTGGTGGTCTTTTTTGTGGTAGTCTCGGTAACGGGCGCAGTCGTGGCAGCGGTGGTCAGCGAGGTAACGCTCGTGGTGGTCGTCGCCTCCTCCGAACTTGTAATGTCGCCGTTTTTTCCTATCGAGCTGCCGCACCCCGCCAAAACCAGCGGCAAAAGCGCAAGAAGTATCTGTTTTTTCATTTTGGTCTCCTTGTAAAAGTATCGTTATTCCCAAAAACATTTGTGGGGAAACAAAAACACAAAAAGGTTTTCGGGTCAAGCCCTTTTCCTCAAAAAGGGCTTGCAGGTCAAGGGCTGGCCCTTGTGGGGTTTGGGGCAAAGCCCCATTCGCCGAAGGCGCTGGGCGGCGAACTAAGTATATTAAACCGCACAGCGCTGTGGTAACAACAGCCCTAAAGGAACAAATAATGTTCGCCGCCCCTTGCCGCAAATGTTGAGGCGCCTTAGCGCCGAGACCGCTTTGCGGCGCCGCCGTTAGGCGGCAGGAGCCGAGCGATAGCGAGGCGATACATAACCTCCCCTTAAGGGGAGGTGCCGGCTTCGCAGGCGGAGGGGTGTTTTGCCGCCCCTAACCGCAAATTCCCCCGAAGCTTTTTCGGGGGAACTTACTGCTATATTACATTTTCTTGCCAAGCTCATTCTCAATAAGCCCGCCGTTGTCCTCCATAAGCTTGAAGCTGATGTCGAATTCCTCGCCGCCGCCTGTTAACGCAGGCCTGTAAACGTGCGCCTTTATCTCGTCACCCGGCTGCCTGTCGTCAAGTAAAGCCTTAAGCTCCTGAACATTCGTCACAGGCTCGCCCTCAACGCTCGTTATGATGTCATCGGTCTTAAGCCCGCTGTTTGCTATGTCACAGCCGTCCTCAATGGCAACTATGTAAAGTCCCGGCTTTAACTCTATCTTGGCGTTTTTCGCCGCCTGCTCGCTTATGCCGTAGAATGTTATTCCTACCTTTACTCTGCCCGCTACAAAGCCGTTTTCCATAAGGCTCTCGATTATCGGCTTGGCAGCATTGGTGGTTATGGCAAAGCCTATGCCGTCGTAGTTGGTCGATGCCAGCTTTGATGACGATATGGCTATCACCTGCCCGAACATATTGAATACCGCACCGCCCGAGCTTCCCGGGTTTATCGCCGCATCAAGCTGTAGGCATTCCATTTTTACGTCGCCGTTCTGTGCGGCTATCTGCCTGTCCTTGCCCGAAACTATGCCCTTTGTGACAGAGTTCGCAAAGCCGCCCGGTGCGCCTATTGCGCATACGTCCTCACCGAGACTTACTCCGTCCGAGTCTGCAAATACAGCGCATTTGAGCCCCGTTTCGTTTATCTTGATAACGGCAATGTCCGTTCTCTCGTCGCTGCCTATTACCACCGCATCATAGACCTCTTTGCTCGCCGTTACTACCCTTATCCCAAGGGAAGCATCGCTAACAACGTGGGCATTTGTGACAATGTAGCCGTTCTCTGATATGATTATCCCGCTGCCCTGACTTGACGGCATAAGGGCGTTGCCCGTCTTGAATATCTGTATCTCAACTACCGTGTCGGCTACTGCTTTAACAAGCCCCTCGGTGGTGTAGCGGCCGTATTCGTCCTTGTCGGCAATGTCTACATCGGGGTAGTCAGCCATAGGCAGGGTGAATTCAATGTTCTTCCCGCCGAGAATGAGATTTGCAGCCCACCCTCTGCCCCGTATGTGTACGGTCAGCATGGCTATGCCGAGTATCAGCACGGTGGTTATCATAAAGGTAGATGTTATGAGCTTAAGCCGCCCCGAGCGCCTGCGCTTTTTTGCAGCATCAAGCCCGCCTGTGCTTTCATAGGCCTGCGCCGATGCGCCGCTCGGCATACTGAAGCTGCCGCTTGCAGGGGTCTGCTTTTCCCCCTCATCGGCAAAGAAAACTTCCTTGTCAAAATAGCTCATAATATCTCACCTCGCTTTGTGAGTGTACGTGCCCTTACGGTTCTGCGCTTTCAAGGGTGAAAATGAACTCCGTGTATTCGCCCTTTACGCTCTTTACCATTATCCTGCCGCCGTGCAGCCTGATTATCGAGCTTACGATGTTAAGGCCTAAGCCTACGCCCGTTGCATCAAGACCCCTCGATTTGTCGGTCTTGTAAAATCTGTCGAATACCAGCGGCATTTCCTCTTCGCTTAAGCCCTCGCCGCTGTTCTTTATCGAAATAACAGTCCTGTCGCCTATCGGGTTGAAGCCGAACTCTATGTAGCCGCCCTTGTCAACGAACTTTATGGCGTTCTCTATCAGGTTGTATACTACCTGATGAACAAGCCCTTCGTCGGCATACAGCCATACTCTCGGCGCATCAAGGCCACGTATCTCTATCTGCTTTTCCTCTATCCTGTTCTCAAAGGTCATAAGCGTCTCAACGATTATCTCAATGACCGAGAATTTCTCCATTTTCGGCTCAAGCTCGCCCGCTTCTATCTTTGCAAGATTTAGCATACTGCGCACAAGCCTTGTCAGCCTGTGTACCTCAGATGATATTATGCGTAGATATTCGTTTCTCTTCGCCTCGGGTATGGTGCCGTCAAGCAACCCGTCAACGAAGCCGCCTATCGAGGTCATGGGCGTTCTCAGCTCGTGAGAAACGTTCGCCACAAAGCTGTTACGCATGGTGTCGTAGCTTTTGAGCGATGCCGCCATTTCGTTGAAAGCGTTGCTAAGCTGCTTGAATTCCGCTATGTCGTATTCGGGGAATGTTACTTCAAAGTCGCCCTTACCTATCTTTTTAGATAACGCCGCTATCTCCTTTACAGGCTCGGTCAGCTTCATAGTCGTAAAGTAAACTATGAAAAGCGCTATAATAAGCACTATTACCGCCGATATGCCGAATACCTCTAAAAGATTGTAGACGTAATCATTGTCCTCACTCGTCGCCGCAGAGCTCAGTATGTAGTAGTCAGGCCCGTTTGCCGAGAATTTCACGCCGCATACGTGGCTCGTCTCGTCCGACAAACCGCCGAAATTGTCGTAAACATAGTAGTCGTTCTCGTTTATGCTTTCAAGCATATCCTCCGATACCTGCGCCCCCACATGGTCAGAGCCGTAGGTCTTTTCGAGTATCCTGCCGTTTTTGTCGCATAGTATAAAGTGGGCGTTGCAGCCCATAGCATATTCCTTCATGATCTCGCTCGCCTTGTCCTTCCATTCCGAAGGGTCGTCGAGCATGACCTGCTGTATCTCGTGAGCTGCACCGTCACAGTTCTTTTTCAGCAGCGCCTTCTTGTCATCAATAAAGTACCGTGAAGAAACAAGCAGTAATACTGCGCCTAAACAAATAAAGCTTATCAGTATTACTGCTGAACAGATCACAAAATATTTGGAAAATATGCTTCTTCCTTTATTCATTTGCCGGCTGCTGACCCTGCGCTGCCTGAGCCTGCTTTTCCTCCGCCTCAAACTTGTAGCCTACGCCCCAAACGGTCTTAAGGCTCCACTTGTCCGAAACACCGTCAAGCTTTTCACGAAGCCTCTTTACGTGAACGTCTATCGTTCTCGAGTCGCCGTAATACTCAAAGCCCCATACCTCATCAAGAAGCTGGTCTCTGGTGTAAACTCTGTTGGGGTTGGAAGCAAGGTGGAAAAGAAGCTCCAGCTCCTTGGGCGGTGTGTCAACTACAACGCCGTTTACTCTCAGCTCGTATCTTGTCATATTTACCGAAAGCTTGTCATACTTAACTTCCTTGATCTCATTGTCGCCGCCGCTCTGGCCTGCACGTCTGTAAACAGCCTTTATACGGGCGATAACTTCCTTTGTATCAAAGGGCTTTGTAACATAGTCATCAGCGCCCAGCTCAAGACCGAGCACCTTGTCAAATGTCTCGCTCTTTGCGGTTATCATTATTATCGGCACGTTTGATTTCTTTCTTATCTCTCTGCATACCTGCCAGCCGTCTATACCCGGCAGCATTACATCAAGCAGGATTATGTCAGGCTTCAAGGCGTTGAATTTAACGATAGCCTCCTCGCCGTCATGTGCGAGCATAACATCATAATTGTCCTTTACAAGATAAAGCCTTAACAGCTCGCAGATGTTCTTGTCATCATCTACTACGAGCACTCTTCCCATAGACATACTAACTCTTCCTTTCGTATTTGGATTTGGAGCTTTTTGCGCTCCCATTTAACCTCTCCCTCAATTTTAAACAAAATCAAAGACAAATTCTAATTGATAGTAAAATTATAACAAATTAACAGTCAAAAGTCAATAGAATTTTTCGGCTATTCTGTGAACTGTTTGTTAACTTACACAATTCGTTAAAAAACTGTACCTTTAACCGCAATAAAACGACGTCGTAAACAGTTGAGTGAGGTCGATTTTTGACAAAAGTTAAGTTACATGATTTAGCCAAAAATCTCACACCATGCCGCATTAACTAATTCATAACCTCACTTTCCGCCGCATATTATACATAATAATGAAATCCCGCCCTAAAAGCTGTGAGTTGTGCATATAACACGCTTGCCCAAGGCGAGTCCTTTTGTGCAGTTATACAAAAATTGTGTCAGACACGTGTAATCACTTGAAATTTCCCGAAAGTGTGATAAAATAGTATTTAGCACTCGGGCATAAAGAGTGCTAAACAATGATTTAAGCATTATTTAAAGGAGGAATATATAATGACGATCAAGCCTTTACAGGACAGAGTAGTTATCAAGATGACAGAGGCAGAGGAGACCACAAAGAGCGGTATCATCCTCGCAGGTTCAGCTAAGGAAAAGCCCCAGGTTGCCGAGGTAGTAGCAGTAGGCGAGGGCAAAAAGGACGTTACAATGACAGTCAAGGTGGGCGATAAGGTGCTTATCAGCAAGTATAGCGGCACAGACGTCAAGGTTGACGGCCAGGAGTATACCATTGTTAAAATGGAAGATATCCTCGCAGTAGTTGAGTAATATCCCTTTATGAAAAGTATATAAAACGGAGGTAACACATCATGGCAAAGCAGATAATTTACAGCGAAGCAGCAAGAAAGGCTCTTCAGGCAGGTATAGATAAGCTTGCAGACACAGTTAAGATAACATTAGGCCCTAAGGGCAGAAACGTCGTTCTCGATAAGAAGTTCGGCGCTCCCCTTATCACAAACGACGGCGTTACTATCGCTAAGGAGATAGAGCTTGAAGACGCTTTCGAGAATATGGGCGCACAGCTCGTTAAGGAAGTTGCTACAAAGACAAACGATGCCGCAGGCGACGGTACAACAACAGCTACACTTCTCGCACAGGCACTTGTAAGAGAGGGTATGAAGAATATCGCAGCAGGCGCTAACCCCATGGTAGTAAGAAAGGGTATGGCAAAGGCTGTTGACGCAGCAGTTAAGACAATAATCGAGAACTCTAAAAAGGTAGAGGGCACAGACGATATCGCAAGAGTTGCTACAGTTTCCTCCGCTGATGAGAACGTAGGTAAGCTTATAGCAGAGGCTATGGAAAAGGTAACTTCCGACGGCGTTATCACAATCGAGGAGTCCAAGACTGCCGAGACATACAGCGAGGTAGTTGAGGGTATGCAGTTCGACAGAGGCTACCTCTCCCCCTATATGGTAACAGACACAGATAAGATGGAGGCAGTTCTTGATGACGCCCTCGTTCTTATCACAGATAAGAAGATATCCAATATGCAGGATCTTCTCCCCCTCCTCGAGCAGATAGTTAAAATGGGCAAGAAGCTCCTTATCATCGCTGAGGATGTTGAGGGCGAGGCTCTCTCCTCACTTATCCTTAATAAGTTAAGAGGCGTGTTCACCTGCGTTGCAGTCAAGGCTCCCGGCTTTGGCGACAGAAGAAAGGAAATGCTCCAGGATATCGCAATCCTCACAGGCGGCGAAGTTATCTCCTCCGAGCTCGGTATGGAGCTTGCAGAGGCTACTCTCGATCAGCTCGGCTCTGCTCGTCAGATAGTTGTTCAGAAAGAGAATACTATCATCGTTGACGGCGCAGGCGAGTCTGAAAATATCAAGAGCAGAATAGGCCAGATAAAGGCAGCAATAGAAACAACAACTTCCGATTTCGACAGAGAAAAGCTTCAGGAGCGCCTTGCTAAGCTCTCCGGCGGCGTTGCAGTCATCAAGGTTGGTGCTGCTACAGAGATCGAGATGAAGGAAAAGAAACTCCGTATCGAGGACGCTCTCGCAGCTACAAAGGCAGCTGTTGAGGAAGGTATCGTAGCAGGCGGCGGCACAGCACTTATCAACGCTATGCCCGCAGTTGAAGCTCTCGTTGATACACTCACCGGCGATGAGAAGACAGGTGCTGCAATAGTTCTTAAGGCACTTGAAGAGCCTGTTCGTCAGATAGCACTCAACGCAGGCCTTGAAGGCTCTGTTATAATCGACAAGATAATCTCCTCCGGCAAGAAGGGCTACGGCTTTGACGCTTATAACGAGGAGTATAAGGATATGATCCCCGCAGGTATCGTTGATCCTACTAAGGTAACACGTTCAGCACTCCAGAATGCATCTTCTGTTGCATCTATGGTGCTCACAACAGAGAGCCTTGTTGCAGATATCAAGGATCCCGCAGCAGACGCAGCTATGGCAGCCGCAGCAGCCGGCGGCATGGGCGGCGGAATGTACTAATTCAAAACCACGCATAGCAAAAGCCTTCCCTAATGGGAAGGCTTTTTTGTTGACATAACAGTAATACTGTGCTATAATTAATGCGAATACAAATTGGGTATGCATTGAGAGGAGAAAAAAATGATATTATCAGATAAAACGATCATGAAAATGCTTGATGAAGGCACTTTGACGATCAAACCGATCATAAAAGAACAAATTCAGCCTGCAAGTGTTGATATACGGTTAGGGAACACATTCAGCGTTGTTGATGATACTCCGTCGGGAATTATCACTCTTGACAGTAAGATAGCCTATAAAACCATTAAAACCGATACTTACCTGCTTTTACCCGGTCAATTTGTTTTAGCAACAACAATGGAGTATTTTGAACTGCCCGATGATCTGACGGCATTTGTTGAGGGCAGAAGCTCTCTCGGCAGAATGGGATTGTTTATTCAAAATGCCGGGTGGGTTGATCCCGGCTTCAAAGGTGAGATAACATTAGAGCTGTATAATGCTAACAGATGCGCTATAGAACTCAAATGCGGGCGTAGGGTAGGACAGTTGGTATTTGCAGGAATGGATGATCATGCACTGAATCCCTATAATGGAAAGTATCAGGGACAAACAGGTGCAACAGGCTCAAAAGTCTTTATGGATACTGATAAACTCTGATTCTTATTAGCAGCTGAATAAAACAAACTGCCCCTGAGTGCCACGCACTCAGGGGCAATATTTTTATAATCCGTCCTGCAAAGCAGGACACCTCAATTGTGCATTGTGCATTGTGCATTATGCATTGATAAAGCACACCCTCTGCTCATTCCTGTCATAATCCCAGCTGTGGTATGCCCCGCCCTCGCAGAAATCCCGCTCCTTGCAGTCACGGCATTTTTCATTCTTTTCCCAAAGGGGCGTTCTGAAAATCTCAAACTTATCATTCCAGACTTTGGTGAAATCATCACGTAAAATGTTTCCCTGAATAGTCTCGGGGCGGCGCTCAATGTCAAGACAAGCGGCAATGTTGCCGTTTGCCATAATACTCGCCGTGTATACCCCCGCATTGCAGAGAAAATACCAGTCTCTCACCTCACGCTCGTATTCAAGCCCTAAGTAGTGCGAGCAGCCGTACATCACAGGCCAGCCCTCGTAGCGCTTTTTGCGTATAAAGTCAAGCATCTGCCGCTGCTCGTCCATTGACAGCCAGTAGTCCTTAAGCTCTAACGCCCTGCCCATAGGCTCTATGCCTATCACACGCCACGAGTCAACGTCAAGCTCTTTCATCAGCTCAAAAAGCTCGTCAAGCTGCGATAAGCTCTTCTTTGTTACAACAGTCGTCACCTGAACATTCTGAAAGCCGCCGCCCATAAGAAGCTTTATGCCCCTTACCGCCTTGTCAAAGCCGCCTTTTGAGCGCCTGAATTCATCGTGCGTTTCTCTTAAGCCGTCAATGCTCACCGAGATAGTCGCCATGCCCGTCCTTTTGAGCATCTCGACCTTTTTCTCGTCAATAAGTGTTGCGTTGCTCGTCATTCCCCAGTGAAATCCAAGCTTATGTGCGTAGCCCATTATCTGCTCAAATTCTTGCCTTAGCAGCGGCTCGCCGCCCGTTATGCAAAGCATGGGCTTTTTGGGAAAGTCCTTGGCTATCTTGTCAAGAAACTCGTGATAGACCTCAACAGACAGCTCGTCAGATTTCACGTCACCGCACCTGCTGCCGCAGTGCAGGCAGTTCTCGTTGCACCTGAGCGTCAGCTCTAAAAACAGCCGCCGCAGCTGTGGGTTTTTGCGAAGCTTCTGCTTGTATTCAAAAAGCTGCCGCATATGCTCAACTTTTATGCTGTCCATACTCACTTGCCCTCGCTGCTGCCGTCGAACCACTCGGGCGGTCCGTATACGCAGACGTTTGTGTTCTCCTCGGGGGCAAAGTCGCTCTCGGGCGCTTGTGTTTCCTCAGGCTCGTCAGGCTCCTCGTTTCCAAACCACTCGGGCGGCCCGTAAACGTCCTCGTTTATGTTGACATCGGGCTTGTATGTTGTGGTGGTAGTGGTCTTTTTCTTTTTATCGGTCTTCTTGCTCACATCGGTCTCCTTTTTCGTGGTGGTAGTGGTCGTCGTGTCGTCAGCAGGCGGCGGCCCGTAGACGCATTCGTTCTGGTTGTCGTCAGGGTCATACGCCGAAGTCGTTGTGGTCGTGTCCGATGTCTTTTTTGCAGTAGTCGTGGTAGTGGTTGTTGTCGTAGTTGTTGTGGTAGTAGTTGTCGTGGTAGTGGTGGTGTCGCCGCTTTCCAAAAGATCCGCTTCCTCCGTTATCCCGGGAGGGCCGTACAGCAAAGGAATCTCATTATCCT
Source organism: uncultured Ruminococcus sp. (assembly GCA_902787365.1). Classification (GTDB taxonomy): domain Bacteria; phylum Bacillota; class Clostridia; order Oscillospirales; family Ruminococcaceae; genus NK3A76. The sequence goes on from CADAGC010000039.1 coordinate 26,980, forward strand.
CCGGGTCAAACGACGAACTTGACGTTCCGCCGCCGCCGCACGCACCAAGACCCAACGCCGCCGAAACCACTCCGCCCGCCAGCAGGGCTCTATTTACACGTTTGAACATGATATCACTCCTTTTTTATAACAACACTTCCGAAGTTGACTGCCTGTCGGCGGTGTGATATGAAAATCGCTTCGCTCTTTCAAATCAGGGGCGGCGAACAATTCTGTTTCTCGCAGCGTTGTTGCCGCCCTAACGTTTTGCGATTTAGATTACTTAGTTCGCCGCCCTTGCGCCTACGGCGAATAGGGCTCTGCCTGTACTCAATCGAGTTTGCTTGATTGAGTACATCCCCGCAAACTTTTTTCTTATCTTACTTATTTTCGCTCTCCAGCAGCATCTTCGCCTTAAGTATCGCCAGCTGTGTTTTTGAGTCGAGTATCTCCCCGTTCATCACCATTTCAACGGCTTTCTCAAACGGCACCTTGAAAACATCAAGAAACTCGTCATCATCAAGCTTCCTCTCGCCAAAATCAAGCTCCCTTGCAAGATACATATGAATTACCTCGCTGTCATAAGCCACCGTCGGGTAAAGCTTGCCTAAGTAGTCGTATCTTCCGCAGACCGCTCCTGCTTCTTCCTTAAGCTCACGCCTGCCGCACTCGGCAGGGTCTTCGCCGTATTCGAGCTTGCCGGCAGGTATCTCTATCAGCTGTGTCTGAAAGGGGTAGCGAAACTGCTTGACAAGATACACGTTCCCCTCGTCATCTATCGGCACAACGCATACGCCGCCCGGGTGCTTTATAAGCTCACGGCTCACGATGCTGCCGTCTTCGAGCTTTGCCTCGTCCTTGTAGAGCTTGACTACCTTGCCGTCAAATATCAACTGCGAGTTTACCGTGTCTTCTGTCAGATGCATTATGCTTCCTCCTTTTTCTTCTTGGCTGTCGCCTTGCCCTTCTCGGGGCTTTCCTTTTTCTTTTTGAAGTATATCACGTAGACTATAAGCGTTACCACGCTTATGCCCGTCAGCACAGCGCCGACTCTTATGCCCGGGGTCACGTAGCTGAAAACTATCTCGTTTTCCCCCGCCTTGCACCTTACCGCCATAAAGCCGTATGATGCCTTTACTATCTCGGCCTCCTCGCCGTTGACCGTCGCACTCCAGCCCTCGGTGTATGGTACGCTGAAGAACACCAGCCCGTCCTTTTCCTGCTTGTTCTTTGCGGTGAAGCCGTTGGTGTCATATTCAAAGCTGTAGCATGAGGATTCTTTCTTCTCCTCGCTCATTCTCTCAAAATCGAGCCTTGTGAGCATCTCCGACTTTGTGGAAGATTTTCCCAGTATGTCAGAGTGCTTCTCTATGTCCTCGTCCTCCAGCACCAAAGCGTGCATGAGTATGTTGGTCTTTTTAAAGGTAGTCAGCTCCTCAAAATCCTCCTGGGTGATGTATTCGTCATACACAAAGCCCATAGGAATAAAGTTCTCGTTTTTGTAGATGTTAAAGCCGTTCTGTGAGCCGACGTATTTGAAAGAGGGCATATCTTCAAGCTCAGGCTTGGGTTCTTTCGGCTCCTTGTCCTCGCCGTAGTTGTCCACCTTTTCCTCGAAGTAGTATTTTACCGAGAAAAGCCCTCTGTATGCGTAGTATTTCGGCTCGATACGTGAAGCCACGTTTCTCTCCTGCCCTGCTGTCTCGTAGAATACCATTATCGACGAGGGCACCACGCTCTGGAAGCACCTCATAGAGCTTAAGCCCCAGAACATACACCAGTTGTCTACATTGGGCGAGGTGTCTATTCGGTAGAAGTTGTTAGCACTTGCCTTTTCCTCGTCCGTCTCAAACTCTGACAGGTCAACGCTCTCTCTGCCGTTTATTGCGTGCTCGATGTAGTAGTCATTGTAAGGCCCCTGCGTAACACCGTACCATACGCATACAGCCATGCTCACCATGCAGGTCGCCGTCGTGAAAAGGCACGCTATGCGCATAAAGCTCTCCCGCTTCGAGAATTTGTAAAGTATGATACCCAGCAGCACGACCGACACGACCGCACCGCCTGCCTGAATATAGTACAGATTAATATACTTCGGCACTTTGAGCCATACGACCTTGTCGTCCTCTCTTTTCGGCAATAGTCCGCAGAGGATAAAAAACGCCGTTATCACCGCCACGGGCGGGAATGCCCTCTTGACCTCCTGCGGGTCTTCTTCGAGTATCTGTGCGGTCATCATAGCCATGATGAGTATGGGCATATAATACCACCTTGCATAGTAGCTTGCCACCATCATAGAATAAACCGCATTGAGTCCGGGAATTATCATCATTATAAAGCAGGTGTAGATAAGCCGCTTTGCCCAGCTTTTGTTTTTCGTCCTCACAAAAGCCAGCACGCCCGTCATTGAGAACAGCGGCATATATCCCGCAATAGATGCCCACCTTGCGGTGTCTGAATTGAAGATGTTGTTTCTTGCAGGCATATCGGGCAGCATAAAGAAGCACTGAATGATCCTCAGTATCCTGAACTTGTCGCCGTAGGCTATAAGGTCTGTGCCCCAGAGGTGTTCGTTCACTCTCGGGTTGCTTATGGTGTCAAGGCAGGCAGGCAGGAATATCACAGCCGCAAGCATAACGCCCAGCACCGCTTCAAAGGCGAGATTTAGAAGCTTCTTTATGTCGATATCATAATCGCCGCTCAGAAGCCTTATCATAAAGTAGATGACTACGAACACTACCTCTCCGAAGAAGAAGAAATAGCTGATACAAGCGCACAGCGCCACCGCAAGTGCGAAAGCCCCACGCTTGTTCTGCTTGATATTGAGTTCAAGCGCCAAAAGCAGAAGCGGGAACACCGCCGTTGCGTCGTGGAAGTGGTTAAAGAACACATTATACGCCTGAAAGCCCGAAAAGGCATAGAGCATAGCGCCTATAAAGGCGGCGTCCTTATTCTTTACAAAAAGTCTAATATATGCATAAGCGCTCATTGCCGCAACGCCCGTCTTGACGCCCAGCATTATGGGTATCATATAGACCTCCCACGAGGGTGGGAAGATAAGCGTGAACCAGAAAAAGGGCGAGCCTAACAGGTAGAACGAATACGACCCTATAAAGCTCGAGCCGAGGTCTGTGCCCCAGTCCCAGCCGAGGTTACCGCTTTTTATCATCTCATTCGAGTGATAGTAAAACATCTCCTGCTGCGAGTTGAAATCGCCATAGTAGAGGAACACGCCCTTATTGACTATCAGCGACGGCAGAAAGCAAAGCAGCATTCCCGCCATTGACAGCACAAACAGCAGCAGATATCTTTCCTTATCATATTTTGCAGGGCGCAGGTATTTATTTGTCTGCCTTAGCCCCTGTAGCACCTTTTGCATTTTCTTTTGTTATCTCCTTTTTAGATATAAGAGTAAAGATTTATAATTGTTCCACGTGAAATGTTCCACGTGGAACATTTGGGGTTTTCCCATGGTTTTCGGGGGTTTACGGAGGGTGTGTTTTGGGCTGCCATGGTGTTTTGTCCCCGCAAGCCCTTTTTGAGGAAAAGGGCCCCTCCGAAAACCTTTTTATGTTTATGTTCTTATTACTTAGTTGTCTTCTCCAGCTTATCCTTACCGCCCATATACATTCTAAGAGGCTCAGGTATTCTTACAGTACCGTCTGCCTGGAGGTTATTTTCAAGGAATGCGATAAGCATTCTCGGCGGTGCAACAACTGTATTATTAAGTGTATGCGCAAAATACTTCTGGCCGTCAGCGCCTGCAATTCTTATCTTAAGGCGTCTTGCCTGTGCGTCGCCTAAGTTCGAGCAGGAACCTACCTCGAAATACTTCTTCTGTCTCGGGCTCCAGGCTTCAACGTCACAGCTCTTTACCTTAAGGTCTGCAAGGTCGCCCGAGCAGCATTCAAGTGTTCTTACGGGTATATCAAGTGAGCGGAAGAAGTCAACGCTATTCTGCCACAGCTTATCATACCACTTCATAGAATCCTCGGGCTTACATACAACGATCATTTCCTGCTTTTCAAACTGGTGGATCCTATAAACGCCTCTCTCTTCTATTCCGTGAGCGCCAACTTCTTTTCTGAAGCAGGGGCTATAGCTTGTAAGGGTCTTAGGAAGCTCTGCCTCGGGGGTGATAGTGTCGATAAACTTACCTATCATCGAATGCTCGGAAGTACCGATAAGGTAGAGATCCTCGCCCTCGATCTTATACATCATATTCTCCATTTCAGCAAAGCTCATAACGCCTGTAACAACGTCAGAACGTATCATAAAGGGCGGCACGTAGTAAGTAAAGCCCCGATCAATCATAAAGTCTCTTGCATAGGAGAGAATTGCCGAGTGAAGTCTTGCGATATCGCCGCTTAAATAGTAGAAGCCGTTACCGCTTGTTCTTCTTGCAGCGTCGAGGTCGATACCGTTAAGGCTCTCCATAATATCAACGTGGTAGGGCACCTCAAAATCGGGCACAACGGGCTCACCGAAGCGCTCTATCTCGACGTTCTCGCTATCGTCCTTACCTATCGGCACGCTATCGTCGATAATGTTAGGGATAACTAGCATTCTCTTTCTTATCTCAGCCTCATACTCTGTTTCCTTAACTTCGAGTGCTTCAAGCTCTGCGCCGAAAGCCTTTACTTCTTCCTTGACCTTTTCGGCTTCCTCTTTCTGACCCTTAGCCATAAGGCCGCCTATCATCTTGCTCTTTGAGTTACGGAGTGCTCTGAGCTCGTCGCAGCGTGTCTTTGCGGCTCTGAACTTTGCGTCAAAGTCGATTACCTCGTCAACGAGGGGCAGCTTATCGTCCTGAAACTTCTTCTTGATGTTTTCCTTTACAACGTCGGGGTTTGTCCTTAAAAATTTGATGTCTAACATATATTTTTCCTCCTAAAAATTATATACTTATATAATAGTGCCCCTGCCGGAGCAGAATTAGCTATTGAAATGATCCACGTAGACTGTTCCACGTGAAATGTTCCACGTGGGCTGTTCCACGTGAAATGTTCCACGTGGAACAATTTAGGTTTTCCCATGGTTTTCGGGGGTTTACAGAGGGCATATTTTTAATCGGTCAATCTTTTCATCAGCTCTCTGAACTCTTCATCGCTCTTACACTCTATGGTGAGTTTAGTCTTTCCTCCCCTCGCCTGCTCTATCTTGACGGGCTGGCCGAAAGTCTGTTTAAGCGCAAGCTCGGCCTCAACAAGGAACGTGGGCTTTTTAGGCTTTGGCTTTTTGACGGTTATCTTAGCTCTTTTTTCGGCCTCGATAAGTGCTGCAAGCTGCTTGACACTAAGCTCGTTCTCTATGACGGTTTTTGCAAGCTCCTCCTGCTTTGCCTCATCAAGCCCTGCTAGCAGTTTTCCGTGGCCTGATGACAGCTCGCCGCTGGCAAGCATTTCACGCACGCTTGCGCACAGAACGAGCAGGCGCAGGCTATTGGCGATACTCGACCTGGGCTTTCCGACTATCTCGGCCACCTCCTGCTGGGTATGGCCGTAGGTATCCATAAGGCTCTGATAGCCCATAGCCTCGTCCATTGGGTTCAGGTCTTCCCTTTGCAGGTTTTCCACGAGGGCGAACTGCGCCACCTGCTTATCATCAAGCTCTCTGATGATAACAGGCACTTCCACCATTTCTGCCAGTCTTGCGGCACGCCAGCGGCGCTCGCCCGCAACAATCTGATAGCCGTTATTAGGTATCGGCCGCACAAGCAGCGGCTGGAGAATCCCGTGTCTTTTCACCGAATCGGCAAGTTCGCCGATAGTTTCGTCGTCGAAGTCCTTTCTCGGCTGGTCGGGGTTAGGCTCGATAAGTGACAGGCGTATCCACTGAACGCCCTCCTTAACGCCCGTTATCTCCTCGACGGTCATCTCGACTGCATTCTCGGCATCGTCGGGCACCTCGTCGCCGTCAAAGAAGTGGTCATTGAACAGGTCATCAAGACCCGACATTTGTTTTTTCGATTTCTTTCTTCCCATGCTTACTTCCTTTCTTTTATATATGTTCCGTGTGAAATGTTCCACGTGGAACAATTTGAGTTTTCTTATGGTTTTCGGGGGTTTACGGAGGGTGGATTTTTGAAAGTGCGGGTTTTGGCCGCCTTGTCGGCGGCGTGATTTGAAAATCGCTGCGCTCTTTCAAATCAAAGGGCGGCGAACAATTCGTTCTTCAAAACATTGTTCTTATCATAACTTGGTTTTGCTTTTATTACTTAGTTCGCCGCCCTTAGCGCCTTCGGCGAATGGGACTCTGTCTGTACTCAATCAAGCTTGCTTGATTGAGTACGACCCTGCCGGGGCCAGCCCCGGACCCCGCAAACTTTTTTTGAGGAAAAAAGTTTGACAAAAAGCCTTTTTATGATTTATTCTTCTTTACGTCTTTCTCGCTTACTTCTTTTGCTTTCTTTTTCCTATCCCTTTTAAGCATTTCCTTAGCAAGCTCTTCATAGGCCTTAGCGCCCTTTGAGCGCTTATCGTAATATATCACCGGCTCGCCATAGCCGGGCGCTTCGGATATTGCAACGTTTCTCGGGATAACGGTATCAAACACCAGTTTACCGAACTTCTTCCTCACCTGCCCTGTGACCTGTGCGGTAAGTTTATACCTCTCGACATACATTGTAAAGAGTATACCCTCGACCTCGAGTGCAGGGTTATAGGCTTGTCTTACCCTCTTGACAGTATCGGAAAGCTCGACAAGACCGTCATCGTAGTTGTGCCGGACCATATCCCCTACTTCGATGTTGACTCACTTGAAGAGATAACAGGAATCAACTATAATTATCAATATTTAAGATCTGCAGCTAATTATTATTA